>JBBEBQ010000011.1 GCA_040882285.1 Gemmatimonadaceae bacterium | reverse complement strand
TTCTTCGTCAATTATGAGGTGGACGGCCTGACCTCACCGGGAACCACTTTCCGTGCCAATACCGGCGGTGAGCCTGTCGAAGGAGGTGTGACGCGCGTCCTGGCCTCCGACCTGGACAACCTGAGCAGCTATTTGCGCAGCAACTTCGGGTACGAGACCGGCGGTTATCAGGGCTACGACAACAAGACGCCGGCCATGCGGTTCCTCACGAAGTTTGACTTCAACGTCAACGACAGGAACAAGCTGAGCTTGCGGTTCAACATTCTGGAGTCGGACACGGACGTTCTCATGTCGAACTCCTCTTCGCTCGGCTTCGGCAGCCGCAGAAGCAACTCGCGCGGGCTGAATTTCGAGAACTCGAATTACAAGATTCTGGAGAACATCAAATCGGTAGCCGGTGAATGGAACTCGACATTCGGTACCGACATGTCGAACAACATGGTCGTCGGCTACTCCAGCCACGACGAGAGCCGTGGGTTCAACGGCACTTTCTTCCCGATGGTGGACGTTCTCAACAGCGGCTCCGTTTACACTTCCTTCGGATTCGAGCCGTTCACTCCGAGCAACGAGCTCCGCTACAACAGCATCCAGTTCCTTAACAACCTCACGAGACACGGGGTCAACCACGAGCTCACGGCGGGCGTCAGCGCCGAGTGGTACGAGTCGGAGAACGTGTTCTTCCCTGGCTCGCAGAGCGCGTACGTCTACAACTCGCTGTCCGATTTCTACACGGATGCGAACGACTATCTCGCCAATCCGAATCGCACCGTGTCGCCGGTGACGTTGCGCCGATTCCAGGTGCGCTGGTCCAACATTCCGGGACAGGACAAGCCCATTCAACCGCTCGAGGTGTTCTACGCCGGCATTTATGGGCAGGATCAGTGGCGCGTCAGCGACAAGCTGCGCCTTACGTTCGGCTTGAGGTTCGACGTGCCGCGCTTCAGCGAGACCGGATTGGAGAACCCGGCCGTTCCGGGCATGACGTTCCGGGATGAATTCGGCGCTCCGGTCAGATTCGCGACCGACAAGATGCCGGGCCGGAACATTTTGATTTCCCCGCGGTTTGGCTTCAATTGGGACCCGACCGGCACGCGCAGCACGCAGGTACGTGGCGGCACCGGAATCTTCACAGGGCGTCCGGCGTATGTGTGGATCTCCAACCAGATCGGCGAGAACGGCATGCTGACCGGGTTCGAGCAGTTGGACAACACGACTGCCCGGCCCTTCCATCCCGACCCGGACCACTACAAGCGTGGCGCAACCGGCGCCCCGGCGGCGAGCTACGGCCTCGCGCTTACTGATTCGACGTACAAGTTTCCCCAGCTATGGCGAACCAACGTCGCGGTCGACCAGCGCCTGCCATTCGGGCTTGTCGGAACCGGTGAGTTCCTGTACAGCCGGGACGTGAACGGCGTGTATTACATCAACGCGAATCTGGCTCAGAATCAGTCCCGGTTCTCCGGGGCCGACACCCGGCCGCGATGGGTCGGGGGTAACAGACTCAACAGTAACATCACCAGCGCGATCGTCCTGAAAAACCAGAACGACGGTTATTCATGGAACCTCGCGGGGTCTCTCGAGAAACCCTTCGGCGCCGGCACTTACGTCAAGACGGCGTACAGCTATGGTGTCGCGAAAAATACCGTCGATCCTGGCTCGATCGCGTTCGGATCATGGAACAACAACCCGCACTCAGGCAACCCGAACAGGCCGGGGCTGGCGTACGCGGGTACTTCGCCGGGGCATCGCTTCTTCCTGGCCGGCTCGATCCGGAGGGAGTATTTCAGCTTCGGCGCAACTACCGCGTCGCTGTTCCTCGAGAACCGCACCATTGGGAACACGAGCTACACTTTCAGTGGCGACTTGAACGGCGATGGCGGCTTCAGTAACGACCTCATCTACATCCATCGAGACGTGTCGGAGATGAACTTCCAGACGTATACCTCTGGCGCGGTAACCTTCACTGCGGCAGAACAGGCGGCCGCTTGGGACGCTTACATCAAGCAGGATAAGTATCTCAGTGCGAACAGAGGCAAGTATGCCGAGCGCAACGCCGTGTTTCTTCCCAGGGTCACGAGAGCTGACTTCAGTCTTTCGCAGGAGGTCTTCGGGAGCGTCTCCGGAAACCGGAATTCCCTGCAGCTGCGGCTCGACTTCCTTAACGTCGGAAATCTCCTCAACAAGAATTGGGGCATAGGCCAGCGAATGGTGGAAAACCAGCCGTTGATCGCTCGCGGCGCCGACGCGCAGGGAAGGGCGCTCTACAGGTTGGAGAATGTCGATGGTAAGCTCCTGACCGAGACCCTGGAGCCGACCGCCGGAACCGGGGACGTTTACCGGATTCAGCTGGGCGTGAGGTACAACTTCAACTAACGCCGCCATGGGTTAGCCGGAGCAGTGCTTCGCAGGAAAAAATCCCGCCTCACGGCGGGATTTTTTTCATGTAAAGGCTGGGTGGAGTTCCTGCTCAAGCTCCAGTCGACCACGAGCTGGGGCGGGAGATCGAGCGGCCGACGCCCTTCGCCGCGCTAGAAGATGCTGAGGTTGATGTAGCGCCGCGGATTGCGCTGAAAGTCCAGCGTCAGCGAATCGACCCGGGTCACGAGCCGCCGGACGTCGTTGTACAGCGCGGGATCGGTGAGGAGCTTGCCGGCCGTGCCTTCTCCGCTGTCGAGCTTGGCCAGCGTCGCGCTGAGCTGCGCCGACGTCCGGCTGAGCTCGGCAGACAGCTCCACGACGTTGGCGCTCGCCGCCTGCATGTTCCTGAGGGTGGAATCGACTTTAGCGGAATCCACGGCTGCCGCGGCTCGGCGAAGTGATGCCATAGTGGCGTCCAACTGACGCGATTGTGCCGTAACGACTGCGCTCAACTGGTTTACCAGCCGATTCGTTCCGGCAAGCGTGGCTCGCAACTCGGCAAGGCCGCGCCCCAACACCAGCTCCCGCTCGAACTCCCGCGTGATCGCCTGAACCGACCCGGCTATTGAATCAGCTTTGGCCGCGAGCTGATCCACCCCGGGCGGGCTCGGGGCCACGGGCAGCGTGTCGCCCTCGGCGTGCGTGACCGGGTTCGGCCGGTCAGGAACCAGCGCCACGGCCTTGTCGCCGAAGAAGCCCGCGGGAACGACCGACGCGCGCGTCCCTTTCGGCACCCGGTAGCCGCCGGTCATCCTGAGCGTGGCCATGACGCCGCCGGTCGGGATGAACTCGACCTTGTCCACGTAGCCGGCGGTCACGCCCGAGAGCAGCACTGGTTGCCCGCGCTTGAGCCCTTCGCCCCATGGGAACTTGGCGTACAGCGGATACCCCCGCTCCAGCCCGCCCTGCGCCAGCCATACCGTGCCGGCGATGGCTACGATCAGGCCGATGGTGACGATGATGCCTACGAGAACCTCGTCGCGTCGCTTCATCGGTTGGTTTGCAATGTCATCGTATGGCTCTGAAGAAGCTGTTGGCTGTTGGCTCTTGGCTATTGGCCAGACGGAAACGTAGGAAAACCAGGGCGGTTAGCTAATAGCCAATAGCCAACAGCCAAAAGCTGTCTCAAATCAGGTACCTGGCCAGCACCATCGCGGTGAGCGCGTCGAGCATCAGTATCGCCACGGAAGTTACGACCACGGCGCTGGCGGTGCTCCGGCCGACGCCCTCGGCGCCCGCCTCGGCATAGAATCCCTCGTACGCGCAGAAAAACGCGATCGCCGTTCCGAACAGCGTGGCCTTGAGCAGGCTGTAGAAGATCTGGAACGGAGCGAAGGAGAGGCGCAAACCCTCGGCGAAATCGGCGTTGGAGATGCCGACGCTCTGGGCCGCGAACATGCCGGTCAGGATCCCGATCGAATCCGCGAATATCGTGAGCAGGGGAACCATGATGATCGACGCGATCAGGCGCGGCACGACGAGATACGCCACCGGATCGTACGCCAGCGTCTCGAGCGCGTCGATCTGCTCGGTCACGCGCATCGTCCCGAGCTCCGCGGTGATGCGCGCGCCCACGCGGCCGGTCAGCACCAGCGCGGTGAGCAACGGGCCGAGCTCGAGCACGATCGACTGGCGCGTGATCAATCCCACGACGGTCAGCTCGACTCCCGGCAGCAGCTGGAATCGCGTCTGCACGGCGGTGACCGCGCCGATGAACGCCGCGACGGCGGCGACCAGCGGCAGGGAATCCACTCCCATCTTCCGCATCTGCCCGATGATTTCGGGCCCGTACGTTCGCGGCGACGCCGCCCCGCGGCCGATGTCGCGCGCGAAGTAGGCGCGCGCGCCTATCCCCCCGAAGACGTTGCCGACGGCTTCGATCAAGTTCTCACCCGCAGAAAGAGATACGTCCCGGTCACGCCGAAGAGAATACTAGGTATCCAGGCCGCGAGGTCGGGCGGGAGCAGTCCCTTCGAGCCGACGGCCTTGGTGAGCTGGATCAGCACGAGGAAGATCATCGTCGTCGCCAGGCTGATCCCGATCCCGTACGCCGCGCCGCCGCGCTGCGTGCTGGTCGCGAGCGGCGCGCCGAACAGCAGGATCACGATGCACGTCATCGGGACCGCGATCTTGAGCATCCGCTCGACCCGAAGCTGATTGACGTCCGCTCCGGACCGCTCCATGGCGCGGATGAACCGCCCCAGCTCCGCGAACCGCATCTCCTCCGGCGCTTTGGGCGAGGCCGTCAGCTCCACCGGCCGCTGATCGAAGTAGCGCGCGCGCGCCGAGTCGAAGGTGAACGTGATGTTGCGGGACGTGTCGGGGATGACGTGCATGACGCCGTTCTTCAGCAGCCAGCCGCGCCCGGGCTCGTACGTGCCGCTGGTGGCCGACAGCACGTAGCTGGGATACTCCGGCCCCGCGCCTTTGCGCTCGATGTCGACCCCGTGCACGGTGCGCTCGCTGACGCGCAGCGCTCCGATCTTGTATACCCGTCCCTGCTCGGCGGCGTACGCGAAGTTGAAGCGCTCGTTGCCGCCGGTGAACTGGTCCGCGCGCAGCAGCTCCTGCCGCTTCCTGTTGGCGAACGGCGCCAGCTCGCCGAGCACCAGTCCGGTGACGGTCGCCAGCAGCGCGCCCGCGAAGATCGGCGCGATGACCCGGTAGAAGCTGATCCCGGACGCCTTCGCCGCGGTGATCTCGGAGTGGCGCGTGAGCCCGCCGATCGAGAACACCGTGGCGAACAGCACGGCCGCTGGCAGGATCAGGAAGACGGAATCGGGGAGCCAGTACACGTAGCTGAGCAGAAGATCCCCCTGCGTCAGCTCGCGGTTCAGGTACGTGTCGAGGTTGTCGGTCAGGTCGAACACGATCAGCAGCAGCGGAAAGCCGAGCGCCGTGGCCACGAAGATCTTCCAGAACTCGCCGAAGACGTATCTGTCCAGCGGCCGCACGCGCAGTCTCATGGAGTCTGCCTGCGGCGCTCGAGCCGGATGCCCACGCGGGCGACGTGGCGCGCCAGCCAGGCGCGGAACGAGTCGGCCATCTCCCGCGCGTCGCCGCCGCGCGACGTGGCCGATTCGGTCCCGAGCTTCGCCAGCAGCACCAGCCCCGCGGCGCCGAACAGAATGTTGGCTCCCCACATCGCGAGGGCGGGCGGAACCATGCCGCGGTTGCCGAGCGACTGGCCGCCGATGAGCGCCACGTAGTAGAGCCCGAACACCCCGATGCTCACGCCGATCGTCAACCCCACTCCGCCGCGGGGAAACCGCAGCGCGATCGGCGCGCCCAGCAGCACGAACACGATGCACGCGACGGCGAGCGCGAATTTCTTGTGGATCTCCACCGAATAGAGATTCATGACCCGGGCCGCCTCGACCATTCTGATGCGGGATGCGTCGAGCAGTGCCGGCAGCACCGCCTGCGTCTCGGGTGGAACCGGTGATACGCGGGTGCCGGCGTTGAGCGCCGCCGGCTTCGGCACCGCGCGCAGGGCCATCGTCGGCCCCTGGCTGTCGGGCGTGGCGTCCATTTCCCGGGAGGCAAGCCCGAGCGATGGCGCTACACCCGGGCGGGTCGCGGCGCCGGTGTCGGGCCGATCGCCGCCGATGGAGCCGAGCGCGCCGAGGAGGGCGCAGTACGCCCCGCCGAACGACAGGTCTCCCGGGGGATCCCGGTCGAGCTCGAGCACCTCCCGGCTCAGCTGGATCTTCGCGGCTCTCGCGTCCCGCAGCCGCTCGGCGAACCCCGCCTGCGCGTCGGTGTAGGTCTTCTGGGCATCACGTCTCGTGCGCTCCATCTCGCAAACGGTCATCTCGCGCTCGCCCTTGTACGTTCCCGTCTGGCTCTCCTTGAATTGATTGCCAACGCTGCGCACCCGCACCAGATCGACCTTGAAGAAGAGCCGCTGCAGCTGCGTCGGGTTGGCGGCGGGCACGTCCTGCAGCGTGCCGTCGTACAGCGTCAGGAGGAGGTCGGATTGATCGCTGGACATCGCCATGTTGCCGCTGTCCGCGTGGATCGTGCGGCGCCGTCCCACGTCGCCGAAATCGTAGATCGTGATCTCGCGCATCCGGTTCGAGTTCTTGTCGATGTGGCCGGCGCGCAGGTAGAACTTTCCGGGGCTGAGCTCGTTGATCACCTGCTCCCGGAGCGCGAACGTGGGCTTCTTCTGCACGATGTCGCGATGCAGCACCGCGAGGCGGTGGTTCGCGCGCGGCATCACCTGGTCGTTGAACAGGATCATGCCGAGCGTTATCGCCGCGGCGGCGATGATCACGGGGGCCATGACGCGGCGCAATCCCACGCCGCTCGACTTCAGCGCGGTGATCTCGTTGTCCGCCGCTAGGCGGCTGAACGCGTACAGCGTCGAGATGAGCACGGCCATCGGCAACGTCATCGCGAAGATGAACGGGACGGTGAGGCCCACGAACTCGCCGATGACCGACCAGGGCAGCCCCTTGCCGGCCAGCTCCCCGAAGCGCTTCGCGACGTAGTTGAGGAGCAGCATGGACGTCAACGCCGAGATCGCGAAGGTGAGCGGGCCGACGTGCTCCTTGAGAACGTACCTGTGAAGTATCTTCACGGCGTGAAATATACGGGTGGGCTGTTCGCGCTCATCGCGGCGGTCTCGCTCGCCGCCGCGGGCGAAATCACCGTGTCATCCGACACATCGGGCCGGCGGCTTGTTCCCGACACGATCCCGCCCGTGCCGCGGGACACGATCCCGCCCGTGCCGCGGGATACGATCCCGCCCGTGCCGCGGGATACGGTGCGCAGCGATACGGTCCGCGCCCCGCGCCCCGGCGTCCCGCCCGTGGGGGTCCGTCTGAGGATCGGTCCGGATTCGCTGCCCTTCAGGCTGCCCACGGTGCGCGCCCTGAGCGAGCGCGAGTCCTTCCGGCTTGCGCAGGAGCAGATCGCGGCCGCGCGCGCGACGGCGTTTCAGCAGAACGTGCGCAGCATCATGGAGTCCACCTGGGGCCAGGTGCAGGCGCGCACGTTCGCCACGCAAGCCCGTTCAGCGACGTTTCCCGAAGAGCTTCCGCCGAAGCCGCCGTCGGGCGTCGCGGAGAGGGCCGCGACGCTGCTCGGTGATTACACCGACCTCTCCGTGCACCTCGACGGGCGCGTGGAGTTCCGCGCCGAGCGCGCCGTCAACGAGCGGTGCTCGGCCGTGGGCGGCTTCGATCCCGTCATCGGCTGCCGCACGGGGTTCGAGCCGCTGTTCGATTTCCAGGCGTCGCTCCGCTCCGGAGGCGTGGTCGCGAACCGGATCCACGTGAACGTCGATTACGATTCGCAGCGCGAGTTCGACGCTTCCAACAACATCTCGATCTACTACCAGGGGAGGGAGAAGGACCTGCTCGAGCGATTCGAGATCGGCAACGTGACGTTCCAGCCGCCCAGGTCGCGCTTCATCACCGCGGGAATTCCGAGCAACAACACCGGGCTGCAGGCGATCACCAGGCTCGGTCCCATGCGGCTCAAGACGATCATGGCGCAGCAGAAGGGAAACATCGTCGCCGACCGCGTCTTCACGGTCGGCGACCGCACGCTGCAGGCGGTCGACAGGAACATCGAGGATTACCAGTTCGAGCCGCGCCGCTTCTTCTTCTCCGTGGACCCGCGGCTCTTCGGGCGCTATCCCAACATCGACCTCCTCGATTCGCGCGCGCTCGAGACGGCCGCCGCGACGCTGCCGGACACGCTCCGCCCCACGCGGCTGTTCGTGTACCGGCTGCTCATCGGCGCGCAGCCCGCTACCCCCAGCGGTCCGCAGTTCCGGCTGCTCGGCGATCCCCGCTCGCGCCGCGGGCAGGTGTACGAGTATCTCCGCGAGGGGATCGACTATTACGCGGACCCGTCGCTGCTATGGATCGCGCTCGTGCGGCCGCTGTCGATAGACAGGGAGCGGCTCGTCGTCGCGTACCGCGTGCGGGTCAACGGCCGCGACACCACGCACGTTACGACCGGCGGCACCCCCGACCTCGAGTTCGTCCCCGAGCGGGAGCAGTTCGCCAACCTGCTCTGGGACCCGCAAGTCGCGCCGGGGGATCCGGCGTTCAACCGCGAGATCCGGAGCGTGTATCGCGTGGGCGGCGCGGGAATCGTGCGGCCGTCCGTGAGCGTGAAGATCGTTACGGCCGCGGGCACCGATCACGAGAGGCCGTTCAGTGGCGTTGCGCAGACGTATCTCGAGGCGTTCGGGCTGGCGCAGGAGACGAACAGCTCGACGTTCGACTTCGAGAACCGGCTCTGGCCGCGTCCGTCCGACCCCAACCTGCAGGTAGGGTTCTCGACGAGCTCCGCGCGAATGATCAGCGATCAGTTTCTGATCTTTCCGTCCGCGCGGCCGTTTGCCAGAGACGGCCTCGCCGGCGGCGGCAATCCCTCCAACGACGCGATCTACTCCACGCCGTCCGAGCATCTGAACACCGCCCAGCGCCCGCGGGCGCTGTACCACATGAGAATACGGTACCAGGCCGAGGGCGGCGGGGACGCGGGCGGATTGATGCTGGGTTCGGTGCAGCTCCGCCCCAGCTCGGAGCGGCTGTACGTGGACGGGATTCTGTTGACGCGCGGAGTGGACTATACGGTCGATTACGACCTCGGTCGCGTGACGTTCGCGCGCCCGGACACGCTCTTCCCGCGGCCGCGGCAGGTGAGTGTGCAGTATGAGGAGAACCCGCTGTTCGCCGACACGCCCACGTCCATCACCGGCGCGGCCGCGGAGTTTCTCATGGAGCGCGGGCAGATCAGCTTCACCGCGATCTCGCAGTCGCAGAAGACGACGTTCAACCGGCCGCCGCTCGGGTTCGAGCCTGTCGGGTCGCTGGTGGCGGGAGTGAGCGGCCTCTTCGACTTCGAGGCCGACCCGCTCACGCGGCTCGTGTCACGGCTGCCGTACGGCCGCACGTCGGTGCCGTCGCGCATAAGCGTATCGGGCGAGCTCGCGATGAGCCGCCCGCGACCCCACTCGGCGCTGCAGGCGTTCATCGAGTCGTTCGAGGGAGAGGGCGGAATCCAGATTCCGCTGACCGACGGCATCTGGTACTACAGCAGCCAGCCCGCGCTCGGGACGGCGCTGGCGCCGAGAGCGGGCAGCGACGTGCTGGCGGTCGAGCGCGCCGCGACGATGGCGTGGCAGAGCGCCGGGCTCGACGTCAGCGGCAGGCCGGTGCAGTACACCATCAGGCAGATCGATCCGCAGACGGAGCTGTTCGGCAGCGGCGTCGCCGGTCCGGAGACGCTCCTCTGGATGACGTTGTATCCGCTCTCGGTGGGAGGTCTGTACAATGCCGAGAAGCGCGCCTTCCAGTGGAACACCGAGGCCACCGCGATCGGACGGCGCTGGCGCTCGATCAGAACCGTGCTCGGTCCATCCGGCGTCGATCTTTCCCGCGTGGAGAACCTCGAGTTCTGGGCGCAGGTCGATACTTCCCCCGAGGGACGCGCGCGCAATCCGCTGCTGGTGTTCGACTTCGGCGACGTGTCGGAGAATACGCTGGTATTCGCGCCGGACACGCTCCGGATCGTCGGCGGCCCGACCGCCGTGTCGGACAGCGTGTATTCCGGCCGCGCGATCCGCGGGCTCGACCGGATGGACAGCGAGCGCGACCAGTTCTCCCGCGCGTTCAACGTGACGACCGACGACATCGGCCTTCCGGGCGACAGGGCTGAGCGGCTGACCCTGATCGCCGGGGCCGCCGGCGGGGCCGAAACGCTGCACGGTCATCCGCTGTGCGTCGGCGGAGCGAGGTTCTCGCAACTGCTGGGAGATTCGCGGGCCAACTGCACGGTCGGGAACAACCGGCTCGACGAGGAAGACATCGACTTCGACAACGTGTTGAACCTGACGCAGGCGGAGCGGGAGCAGGAGCGGTGGCGCAGGTACGTGGTGGACCTGTCGAAGCCCGAGTCGTTCAACCGCGTCGGCCGGTGCGCGCCGGCGCCGCGCACCTTCAACTCCCGCGGCGTACAGCAGGTCTGCTGGGTTTTGGTCCGCGTGCCGTTCCGCTCGCCCGATGATTCACTCGGCGAAGCGCTGCTCCGCCGCGTGAGAGCGCTGCGCATCACCATGATCTCCGGCGCCGGAACGGCGGAGGACGAGTTCGTCCGCGTGGCGCTCGCGCGGCTGCGGCTCACCGGCGCGCCGTGGCTCAAGCGCGACGACAAGCCGCTGGTCGGAATCGGGGGAGAGCGGCCGGCGGCGGGCGGCTACGTGATTGCCGGCGTCATCGGCACGCAGGACCGGAACCGCACCGGTGGGATCGACTACGAGTCGCCGCCCGGCGTCATCGACGAGCCCGACACGAAGACGATCGCGCATTCGTCCGCCCGCGTGCAGATCAACGAGCGCTCGCTCCGGCTGACCGCCGGCGGCATCGAGCGATACCAGCGGGCCGAGGCGTATTACCGCTTCCCCGAAGGGCAGAAGAACTTCATGGGATACAAGCAGCTCCGCCTGTGGGCGCGCGGGATCAACGGCGGCTGGGGCGCCGACGGAGAGCTGCACTTCTTCGTCAAGATCGGCCGCGATCCCAACAACTTCTACATGTACCGGACGCCGCTCAACGGCGGCACCACGCGCGCGGCGTGGCTGCCGGAGATTCGGGTGGACTTCGAGAAGTTCTTCGCGCTCAGGGCCCAGATCCAGAACGCGTTTCTCTCGGGCTCGAAAGCCAACACGTGCACCGGGCTCGATTCCGTGCTCATAGCGAATACGCCGGCGACCGCGGGTGTGTCGTCGGGCGGGCGCTTCGCCGCGTGCGCCGACGGCTACGTCGTGTACACGATCGCCCCCGGATCGAGCGCGCCGAACCTGGCTTCGGTGCAGGAGCTCGCCGTCGGCATGGTGCGGGTGAGCGAGGGCGGCGGGAGCCGGCCGATCGCTCCGGGGGATACGCTCGAGCTGTGGGTCGATGACATCAGGCTCGCGGACGGAGTGGACGAGACGGGCCTCGCCGGCCAGTTCGCCGCGTCGATCGTGGCGAGCGATTTCGGCGACGTGCGGCTGAGCTTCAGCCGCCGCGATCCGCATTTCCGCCAGCTCGCGGAGCAGCCGGAGTATCTCGGCGACAACGCCGTGGACATAAGCGCGGCGTTCCGGCTCGAGAAGCTGCTGCCGCGCTCGCTGGGGCTGTCCATTCCCGTCACGTTGAGCTACACCTCGGCGGCCGCGGATCCCTTGTTCCTGTCGCAGTCCGACATCCAGGCGGAAGCGGTGGACGGGTTGCGCTCGCCGCGGTCGGCGGCCGCGTCTTACACGGTGAGCGTCCGCCGCACCGTGCCGCTCGAAGGGGGCGCCCTTGCACCGCTGCTGAACAACCTGGTGCTCAACAGCAGCTACACGTCCGCGACCGCGCGCAGCGAATTCCAGGAGGGAGGCGCCCGCAACTTCATGCTCGGCGCGGAATTCAACCTGACTCGCGCGCTCGCGCCCAACGTCTCGCGCTGGTCGCCGGTCGAGCTGCTCGTATCGAGCGTATACCGGAAGGGGAGCGACGAGCGCTTCTCCTTCTTTCGCCCCGCCTCGACTCCGGGCGAGCAACCCAGTCCCGTGAGCGGATTGTCGCGCACGTGGCGGAACGGCGCGGTGCTCGCGTTCAAGCCGATGCAGACGCTGCGCGCCCGGTTCGATCTGAGCTCGGTGCGTGATCTGCGCGATTACGATCCCTCCACCCCGCTCGGTATCATCGCCGAGTCGGAGGAGCAATCGCTCGCGGGAGTCGACGCGGGACTGGAGCGGGAGCGCGCGATCGAGAGCTCGATCAACTTCGCGCCGGTGGTGCGGCCGTGGCTCAGGCCGCGGCTCGATTTTGCCAGCACGTACCACATGATCCGCGATCCCAACGCGCTGTTCTACACGGACAGGCTGCTGCCCGACGGCGGCGAGCGCCAGGCGCGCCTACCGCGGCGGCTCGCCAACTCCCAGGTCCTGAACGGCGGGCTGTCGATCGATCTGCCGGGCGCTCTGGCGTTCCTCGGCGACTCTTCGCTGTGGCTGCGGCGCGCGCTGCGGGGACTGCGTCCGTTCGAGGTCGCTCTCAACCGCAACGTCGTGTCGGTGTTCGAGGGTACGGCGATCGATCCGCCGCTCTCCTATCAGTTCGCGCTCGGCGGGGCAGGCCGGTTCCTGAACGTGAAGGGAAGCCAGGCGACGAGCGCGGCTGTCACGAACCGTCTCTCCATCGGCAACAGCTGGCAGCTGCCGCTCGGCGCGCGATTGACCAGCCGGTACCAGCAGCACACGATGCGCCACTGGATCCGGCGGCTGGAAGGCGGCGCGACGACCACCGACGGGACCCAGGTCGTATTTCCGGACGTCGGCATACAGTGGAACGGCGCGCCGCGCGGCCTGTCGTGGCTGTGGTCCAGCGTCGGGTTCAGCGCCCGCGCGCAGGAGACCGACCAGCGGTTCGGCACGCCCGACCCGGAGTCGGCGGGAGCCGACGACCGCAGCGGCAGCCGCTTCAGGAGCTATCCGATCAATCTGTCGCTGAGCTGGGCGCTGGTGCCGGGGCTGACCACGAGCGGCGGGTTCAGCCGCGTGCGGCGGGCCGAGTCGAAGCCGGGCGTGAACAGCCGGTCGCGCAACACCGACTACAACGTCGACGTCGGCATGCCGTTCCGCCTGCCGGCCGGCGAGGGAAAGCACCGCGACGTGCGCACGCGCTTCAGCTATCAGAGCGGCCAGGGATCCAGCTTCGTCATCAATCCACTGGCGCTGAACAACACCAGCCGCCTGTTCGAGAGCGGGCGGCGCGCGCTGACGCTGAGCGCGGACACCGACGTGGGCGAGAACCTGGCGTCCAGCTTTCTCATCTCGCGCGTGGCCAGCTTTGACCGCAACTTCAACCGCGAGATCACGCAGACGGTGCTCAGCGCGGTCCTGCATCTACAATTCTTCGGCGGAGACTTGAAGTGACAAACTGGCCCGCGCTGGTGCTCGCGTGCTCGCTGCTCGCCTGCGACAAGGAAGCGTCGTGGCGCCCGACCGGCTTCAGCGGCGAGTCGGCGCTGCGGCATGCCACGACGCTCATGGCGTTCGGGCCGAGAATTCCCGGCACGGACGGGTGGCGGCAGTCCGGCGACTGGATCCTCGCGCGCATGCGCGAGTCGGCCGACACCGTGTTCACGCAGGAATGGACGCACACGCTCGCGACGGGCGCGCGGATCCCGCAGCGCAACATCATCGCCCGTTTCAGGCCGGAGGCGGCGGAGCGCGTGCTGTACGTCACTCACTGGGACACGCGGCCGCAGTCCGACCGCGCGGGCACGGCGGCGGAGCGCGCGCTGCCGGTGCCCGGCGCGAACGACAACGCGTCGGGGGTGGGACTGTTGATCGCGTTGGGCGAGCTCCTGCAGTCCACGCCGCCGGCGGTGGGCGTCGACTTTCTGTTCGTCGATGGCGAGGACTGGGGCAACTTCGACAGCATGACCGACGTGCTGATCGGCTCCAGCTACTTCGCGCGCAACATTCCGTGGCCGAATTACCGGCCGCTGTTCGGCGTGGTATGGGACATGATCGGCGACCGCGATCTCCAGATCTACCAGGAGATCCATTCAGTGCGCCAGGCGCCGGAGGTGGTGCAGCGCGTGTGGTCGGTCGCGGCGGACCTGGGGTATTCCGACGTCTTCATTCCCGAGCAGAAGATGCCGATCACGGACGACCACCTGCCGCTGCTGCGGGCGGGGCTGCGCGTGATCGACGTGATCGACATCGATTTCCCGGATCATCACAAGCCGAGCGACACGATCGACAAGATCTCGGCGGAATCACTGCAGAAGGTGGGGGATGTCGCCGCTGCGTTGGTGCTGCCGGCCGGTGATTGACGGTCCAGGTTAGGGCAACCGGAATCCAGGCCGTGAGCAGTGAGCCGTTAGCAGTCAGCCGTCAGGCAACTGACATTCGGACGTAACGCTGCGTGGCTCCTGCTTTCCATCTCCCGGAAACGTCCCAATCGCAGTTGCTGATTGCTGACAGCTAATAGCTCAGAGCTAACGGCCTGGATTCCCCCAGTCGAATTCTCGTAGCCGCGTAGCGCGCCTCCGCCACCCCCCGCACGAAAACTGTTCTTCCAAAAACCGTCCGATGCCACCACCCAGCGCCAGACCCGCTATCGGTTTGGCGTGGCCACCCCCGCTGAGCGCAAAGCTCTCCTCTTTCTTGCCGCCGTTGTGTCTCTCGGCGCCGGCGTTCGTGCGGTTCGCGCCGTGTCGCGCGACTCGCCGTCCGATCCGGCGGCGACTGCGGCGCTGAGCGACCAGCTTCGCAGAGTTGATTCCGCCCGCGCGGCCTCAAAGGCCGGGCTGCGCGGCAGGGCGCCCCGGAAGAAGCCGAGCGCGTCGATGGGGCTGGTGGACCTGGACACGTCGTCCGCGGAGCTAATCGAGACCCTGAACGGGATCGGGCCGGCGCTGGCCAAACGAATCGTCGCCGACCGCGATTCGTCCGGTCCGTTCGGCTCGCTGGACGGCCTGAGCCGGGTCAAGGGCATCGGGCCGGCGCTGTCCGCGAAGCTCGCTCCGCAGGTGACTTTTTCGCGGCTCCCGCGTCCTCAAAATGCGGTCATCGCCCCGCGCTCCGTACGGCGGAAGGCGCCGAAAAAAGCCCAGCACGGCCGCGATTTTCCTTGACACGTTTTCCCCAGGCAACGACCTTCCGCAGCCGGAGCGTTTCCAGGCGGAAGTCCTTCTCGTGAGCGCACATGGTGGCACCCGTAGCTGTTAAGAGCGAGCGGATCGGAGACCTGCTGGTCAGCGAAGGGCTGATCCATCAGGAGGAGCTCACGCGCGCCATTCAGGAGCAGCAGCAGAACGGCACGCGGATAGGGTACAATCTCATCAAGCTTGGATTCATCAAGGAGACGGACCTCACTCGTTTCCTCGCGCGGCGGTACCGGATGCCGGCGGTCGACCTCAAGGACTTCGAGGTGGACCTGAAAGTCGCCAAGCTCGTCCCGCCCGACCTCTCGATCAAGCACCAGCTGCTCGCGCTCAAGCGCGAGGGGCGGACCCTCACGGTCGCGGTGACGGATCCGTCGCAGCTCGGCGTGCTCGACGACCTGAAGTTCATCACCGGCTACGCGATATTCCCCGTCGTCGGCGGTGAGTTCACGCTCCGCGGCATTCTCGAGAAGCACTTCGAGTCCACCGACGCGCAGATGGAGTCGCTGCTGCACGACATCGGCGATCTCGACCTCGACGACATCGAGGTGGTCGAGGATAAGGAAGAGGACATGTCGGCGTCGGCGCTGGCGGTCGCGATCGATCAGGCCCCCGTCGTCAAGCTGATCAACGCGATCCTCACCGACGCCGTGCGCCGCGGCGCTTCGGACATCCACTTCGAGTGCTTCGAGCACGAGCTGAGGGTGCGGTATCGCGTGGACGGCGCGCTGTCGGAAGTGATGAAGCCCCCGCCGAAGCTCAAGGCCGCGCTGATCTCGCGCTTCAAGATCATGGCGTCGCTGAACATCGCGGAGCGGCGCGTTCCGCAGGACGGGCGCATCAAGCTCAAGATCGGCAATCGGGTCATCGACTTCCGCGTCTCCACGCTGCCCACGCTCTTCGGCGAGAAGGTGGTGCTGCGAATTCTCGACAAGGGGAACCTGACGCTCGACCTGGAGAAGTTCGGCATCGAGCCGCGGTCCGAGGAGCAGCTGATGGACGCGATCTCGAACCCGTACGGCATGGTACTGGTCACCGGCCCCACGGGCTCGGGCAAGACGACCACGCTCTATTCCGCGCTGTCGAAGATCAACAACATAGACGTCAACATCATGACGGCCGAGGACCCGGTCGAGTACAACCTGTTCGGCATCAACCAGGTGCAGGTGCGCTCGGAGATCGGGCTCGATTTCGCCGCGGCGCTGCGCGCGTTCCTCCGGCAGGACCCGAACATCATCATGGTCGGCGAGATCCGCGATCTGGAGACGGGCGGCATCGCGATCAAGGCGGCCCTGACCGGCCACCTCGTGCTCTCGACGCTGCACACGAACTCCGCGCCCGAGACGATCACGCGTCTGCTGGACATGGGACTGGAGCCGTTCAACGTCGCGTCGGCGCTGAACCTGGTGCTCGCGCAGCGGCTCGTACGGAAGATCTGCTCGCGCTGCAAGGAGAAGTACGAGCCCGACGACATCGAGCTCGGGACCGCGAAGGTGGAGCGGGGGACGACGCTGCGGGAGCTGCGCTTCACGCAGGACTCGCTGAACGGCGCGCGGCCGAACGCGACGCCCGAAGCCGCGCCCTATTGGGCCAAGATCAATCTCGACTCGCGGATCGGCGAGCTGCCGTTCTTCCGGGGCAAGGGGTGCGACGAGTGCCAGGGGAGCGGCTTCAAGGGCCGGCAGGGACTGTACGAGGTGATGTACATGACGCCGGCGCTGCGGCGGCATATTCTGCTGAACGAAGGAGCGGCCGAGCTGCAGAACGCCGCGATCAACGACGGCATGCTCACGTTGCGCATGGACGGCTGGCTCAAGGTGATGAAGGGCATCACAACGATCGATCAGATGATTCGCGAGACGAGCGCCACGTGACTCAACTTTCACAACAGGCATCTAGATGACCGGACCGAATCCGACGTTCACTCCGTCAGCTCCTTCCGCGGGGGCGGCCGCCTCGGTCGCGGCCGGCTCGGCGCCGCTCGCTACCGGAATCAACCTGCGGCAGCTGCTCGACGAGATGACGGAGCGCGGCGCGTCCGATCTGCACGTGGTCGCCGGCGAGCGGCCCAAGCTCAGGATCGACGGCGAGATCGTGAACTCGAACATCGATTACGCGCTCGCCCCGAAGGACACGCTCCAGCTCGCCTACTCGGTCCTGACGGAGAACCAGAAGAAGCGGTTCGAGCAGGAGGACGAGCTCGACTTCTCGTTCGGCATCGCGAACCTCGCGCGCTTCCGCGGGAATTGCTTCAAGCAACGCGGGTGCGTGTCGATGGTGATCCGGCAGATCCCGTTCGACATCCAGACGTTCGACGAGCTCGGCCTCCCCGCGGTGATCGCGAAGATGGCGGAGAAGCCTCGCGGTCTGGTGCTCGTTACGGGGCCGACGGGCTCCGGCAAGTCGACGACGCTCGCCGCGATGATCGACAAGATCAACCGCGAGCGCCGGGCGCACATCATCACGGTCGAAGACCCGATCGAGTTCATCCACAAGCACCAGCTCTCGATCGTGAATCAGCGCGAGATCGGAACGGACACCAAGACGTTCGCCAGCGCGCTGAAGTACGCGCTCCGCGAGGATCCGGATGTCCTGCTGATCGGCGAGATGCGGGACCTCGAGACGATCCAGGCCGCGCTCACGATCGCGGAGACCGGACACCTTGCGTTCGCCACGCTGCACACCAACTCCGCGGCCGAAGCGATCAACCGCATAATCGACGTGTTTCCGTCGCACCAGCAGTCGCAGGTCCGCGCGCAGCTCGCGTTCGTGCTCGAAGGCGTGATCACTCAGACGCTGCTCCCGAAGGCGCAGGGGCGCGGGCGCGTGATGGCCGCCGAGCTGCTGGTGGTGACGCCGGCGATCCGCGCGCTGATCCGCGACGACAAGGTCCACCAGATCTACTCGGCCATGCAGTCGGGCAAGAAGTTCGGCATGCAGACGCTGAATGACGCGCTGTACAGCCTGTACATGAGCCGGCAGGTCGCGGTGGAGGAATGCCTCCGCGTGACCAGCGACCAGACCGAGTTCCTGCGGATGATCGGGCTCACGCCCGAGGAAGTCGCCGAAGGAAAGACGGCGCCGTCTACGCCGCGCCCAGTTGCGGCCGGCGCGGGGAGGAGATAGCCCATGCCCATCTTCACCTACACCGCCCGGGCGACCAACGGCGCCCTCAAGACGGCGACCATCGAGGCCGCGTCGCGCGACGCCGTCATCGCGCAGCTTCGCAAGATGCGGCTCGCCGTCGTCAAGATCGACGAGAACGCGCAGAAGTCGACCAAGAAGGGCTCCGTCAAGATCCGCGACATCGTCGTCTTTACCCGGCAGTTCTCCACGATGGTCAACGCCGGCCTCCCGCTCGTGCAGGCGCTCGACATCCTCGCCAAGCAGACGGAGAACAAGACGCTGTCCAGCATCACCCGCCAGGTGATGTTCGACGTGGAGTCCGGCTACACCCTCGCCGACTCGATGGCGAAGCACCCGCGCGCGTTCACGGCGCTGTACACGAACATGGTCGCGGCCGGAGAAGCGGGCGGTATTCTCGACGTCATCCTGAACAGGCTGGCGACGTTCCTCGAGAAGAACGACAAGCTCATCAGAAAGGTGAAGGGCGCGATGATCTACCCTTCGTCCATTCTCGCCGTCGCCGTCGGAGCTATCGCGATCCTGCTCATCTTCGTCATCCCGACGTTCGAGGACATGTTCGCGTCGGTCGGAGTCCCGCTGCCGTTCCCGACGCGCATCGTGATCGGGATGTCGAAGGGATTGCAGAGCTACTGGTGGGCGATCATCGCGTTCTTCGTCGGGGCGTACTTCATGCTGAAGCGGTACTACGCGAGCCCCAACGGCAAGCTCGCGATCGACAAGCTGCTGCTCAAGCTTCCCATCCTCGGCGACGTGCTGCGCAAGTCGTCGGTTTCGCGCTTCACGCGCACGCTCGGCACGCTGATCGCGTCGGGCGTGAGCATCCTCGAGGGCCTCGAGATCACCGCGCGCACCGCGGGCAACCGCGTGGTGCAGGACGCCATCATGGCGTCGCGCTCGTCGATTGCGGGCGGCGAGACGATTGCCGCACCGCTCGCCAAGTCGGGCGTGTTCCCGCCGATGGTGATCTCCATGATCTCGGTCGGTGAATCCACGGGCGGTCTCGACGAGATGCTGTCCAAGATCGCCGACTTCTACGACGACGAAGTCGACGCGGCCGTCGGAGGGCTACTCTCGCTGCTCGAGCCGGTGATGATCGTCTTCCTCGGTATGGCCGTCGGTGGAATGATCATGGCGATGTACCTGCCGATCTTTGATATGGTCAACGCGGTGCAATAGCTCCGGGGATGCCGCAGGGGAATCCAAGAGGTGAGGTGGCGAGAAGCCAGAAGCGAGTTAGCCAGAGGGCTTGTTCCTGGTTTTGGCGGTGGTGAGCAACTTCGAGCGATAGCCGCAGATCATGCGGCGGATCTCGACCGTACTTGCGACTGGAGCTTGCCGTAGCCTGACCGCGGAAAACGCCTAGTCGCGCGCCGAACCTCGACAGCTTGCGCGTGCGATCTCGCCCAGATTCGTAACCTTCGGTGGTCTCGCATCCACGGAAGAAGGCGGCGGATAGCTCCGGAGCAGCAACCTTCTTATTGCAGCCCGCGCGCTTTGTCTCGCCTCTGGCCATCTGTCTTCTGGCCTCTCATTTCTTGGATTCCCTGTCAGCTCACCTCGTAGCTGTCTCCGCAACGACAGGCTCGCCGCCGATCACCGGGCCGGGGACGAAGCCGAAATACCGTCGCCCCGCCCACAGTGACACGTACACCAATCCGATCAGCGCCGGCACTTCCACCAGCGGGCCCACGACCGCGGCGAGCGCTTCGCCGGAGCTTATGCCGAACGTCGCGACAGCCACGGCGATCGCGAGCTCGAAGTTGTTCCCGGCCGCGGTGAAGGAGAGCGAGGCCGTCTCCCGGTAGCCGAAGCCGAAGCGCATGGACAGCCAGAACGCGAGGCCGAACATCACGAAGAAGTAAACGAGCAGCGGCACCGCGATCCGGAGGACGTCGAGCGGCAGCTGGATGATCCTGTCACCCTGCATCGCGAACATGAGGACGATCGTGTACAGCAGCCCCAGGAGCGCGGTCGGCCCGAACTTCGGCATGAAGACTTCGTCGTACCACGCCATGCCCCGGCGCGCGACCAGAAGCCGGCGCGTGAGATACCCGGCCAGCAAGGGAATGCCGAGAAATATCAGCACGCTCTTCGCGATCTCACCCATCGAGACGTCCACCACGGCGGTCTCCGCGCCGAACCAGGCCGGGACCACGCCGAGAAAGAGCCACGCGAGAAAGCTGTAGGTGAGAATCTGGAAGAGTGAGTTGAGCGCGACGAGGACGGCGGCCAGCTCGCCCGAGCCGCTGGCCAGCGAGTTCCAGATCAGCACCATCGCGATGCAGCGCGCGAGCCCGATCAGGATGAGCCCGTTGCGGTACTCCGGCATGTCGGGAAGAAAGAGCCACGCCAGCGCGAGCATCACGAGCGGGCCGAGGACCCAGTTGAACAGGAGCGAAGTGCCGAGGAGCTTCGTGTCGCGCACGTGGCCGCCGATCGTCTCGTACCGCACCTTGGCCAGCACCGGGTACATCATCCAGAGGAGACCGATCGCGATCGGAACTGACACTCCGGCGATCTGCACGCGGTCGAGCGCGGCGCCGAGGTTGGGGACCGCTCTGCCGAGCAGCAATCCCGCCGCCATGGCGCCGAAGATCCACAACGGGAGGAACCGATCCAGCGTGGAAAGACGTCGAAGCACGGGGGCGGTCGCTGTCATTTGCGCCCAATTTACCGGTGCGGGGCGCGGACCGCACCCTGATCGCGCCGTCCGGCCGGCTTCGGCTGTCGCCGAAACCGGCCGCCGGTCACCCCCGTAGTTGGGTGGTACCTCTCACGGAGTCGTCATGCGTTTCAGCGTGCTTGGCAAGTTCCTGCTCGGGATCGGAATATTCTTCGCCGGTGCCGCGGCGGTCGGACTGCTCCTCGGCTTCGTCCCATGGCTAGCTCCGTTCATAGTCGGCCTGGTCTTCTTCAAGTTCATCTTCGTCCTGGCGGCGATTCTCATGCTGGCCGGGGGCGTCGCGTGGTACTACGCGTGTCAGAACCCCGAAGTCTGACGCATTAGCCGCGCAGCTCGAACACGAATCGCTGCTCCACCAGTTGCCGCACAGGCCTGCCTCCGACACGCGCCGGCCGGTACCGCGCGCGACGCAGGTAGCTCCGCACAGCCGCGGTGAACTCATGGCTGGTGGACTCGAGGATCACGACGTCGCTCTCCACGCGACCGCGCGAGTCCACGATGAACCTCGCCCTGACCACGCCCGAGAGCGCCAGCCTGATTGCGCGCTCCGGATACTCGGGCCCGGAATTGGAGAGCGCAGCGGCCGCAATCTCCACCTCGCCCACTTCGTACGGCCCGCTGCGCGCCGACTGACCGGCGTCGAGTGACACCGGGCCATCCACGGCGCTCGCAGACGGCTCCGCGGGCGCGGCCGCCGACGGGTCGGCGAGCGGCGCGTCCACGGCCGGGATGCTGACCGGCGTGATGGTCGGAGCCGCGACAGCCTTGGCCGGAGCGGCAGCGGGAGTGGTCCGTTTCGGTAGGACGGGCTGCGCTGGCGGAGCGCTTGGCACGACCGTAGCCGGGCGCTGCTCCGGCACGAAGTAGACGCGCGGGTCGGGGACCGGCTCGCGCTCGACTGCGGGCCGCGTCGTGGCGTACAGCGCGGCGAGCACCACGGCCACGTGGACCGATATGCTCAGAAAGGAATGCACTCCTGTGGTCGTGTGCCCGGTGTGTGCCGACTCGATGAGATGCATGGTGCGCACGGTCGTCTCCTTGTTGGTGCTACACAGTAGACGCTCCCGCCCGATTTTCGTGCACACGAATAGATGAAGATTCGATGAAGCCGGCTTAATGAAGATTGGGTTAAGGTGAGCAAGAATCGGATAGCCGGCCCTTCGTCAGGGTCATAGCTTCACCTGCATGTCAGCCGTCGCCAACGGGCGAAATGGAGTAGGAAGAACGGAGGGCTCGGCCGCCGAGCGCCTCGCCCGCAGGGCACAGGCATATCTGGACGAGCATCCGACCAGGCGGATCACGCTCGCCGCACTGGCGCGGAAGGTCGGCGCGAGCCCGTCACACCTGCAGCGCACGTTCAAGCGGGCCGTGGGACTCTCGCCCGCGGAATACGCGCGCATGCAACGCCATCAACAGTTCAAGTCCGCGATGCGGAATGGAAAAACCGTGAGCGAAGCCACGTACGAAGCCGGATTCGGCTCGAGCAGCAGGGCCTACGAGAATGCGGCGGGAGCGCTGGGCATGACGCCCGCGGCGTACCGCAAGGGAGGGGACGGCATGGAGATCCAGTACGCGATAACGCGCTCGCCGGTCGGACTGATTCTCGTGGCGTGGACGTCGCGCGGATTGTGCTCGGTGAAGATCGGCGATTCCAAAGACGCGGTGACCGCGTCGCTGCGAAGCGAGTTTCCCAATGCAGGGCTCAAGCGCGCTTCGGAGTTCTCGCCGTTCGCGGCGGCGATGCTCGAGCATGTGACCGGGGACCGGCCGGAGATCGACCTGCCGCTGGACATTCGCGCGACGGCGTTTCAGCTCCGCGTATGGCGCGCGCTCAAGCAGATTCCCTACGGCGAGACGCGCTCGTACAGCGAGGTGGCCGCGTCGATCGGGGCGCCGCGGGCCGCGCGCGCGGTCGCCCGGGCGTGCGCCACGAATCCGGTCGCGCTCGCAATTCCGTGCCACCGCGTCGTGCGCAACGACGGGTCGCTCGGGGGATACGGCTTCGGTGTGGAGCGGAAGGAAGTCCTGCTGGCGACGGAAAAGCGGACGGCCGGGCGGAGGAAAGCCTAATCGCGGTTGGATGCGCCATCGCGGGAGATTTCGTCGTATCCTTCATTCATGGATGTTTCGGCCGTAGCGGCCCAACTCTCGTCCAATCCGGCGCTCGCGATCCCGCTGCTCTTCGCGGCCGGCGTGCTGACCAGCCTCACGCCGTGCGTGTACCCGATGATTCCGATCACCGCGGCGATCGTCGGCGGCAACACATTGAGCGGCCCGCCGTCGCGATTCATGGCCGCCGGTCTGACGTTCTCCTACGTAATCGGGCTGGCTCTGGTGTACGCCGCGCTGGGAACGATCGCCGGGCTGACGGGCTCGCTGTTCGGCTCGATCAGCACCAATCCCTGGCTGTACTTCGGCATGGCGAATCTGCTGGTGTACGCGGCGCTGGTGATGCTCGACGTGGTTCCGTTGCCGATCCCGCGCTCGCTGATCGCGCGCGCGGCCGGCGTCGGCGGGGGCGGCCGCTACTCCGCGGCATTCGGGATGGGCGCCGCGTCCGGTCTGGTCGCGGCGCCGTGCTCGGCGCCCGTGATGGCCGCCGTGCTCACCTGGGTCGGCACGACGCGCAGCGGCGTGCTGGGATTCGTCTATCTGTTCGCTTTCTCCCTCGGCATGTGCGCGCTGCTCGTGGTTGTCGGGCTCTCGACCGGCCAGGCGGCTCGTCTCCCGAAGGCCGGAGCGTGGATGGGGTGGGTCAAGCGAGGCTTCGCGGTGATCATGTTGGGCGTTGCGGAGTATTATCTCATACAGATGGGACGACTCCTTATTTAGCTAACAGCCAATAGCCAACAGCTAACAGCAAACAACCCCCACGTTACGAGCGCAGATAGAATGAGTGCAGCAGCTGTTCGATCCGCCTTGATCGCCGCGGTTTGCGCGACCCTTCTCATGGGCGGCGCCGCGCGGGCGCAGGACTTCGGTTTGCCCGTGGGGTCCAGGGCTCCCATCGCTTCGGTCCAGGCTCTGGACGGGAGCACCGTCTCGCTCGCGCAGTACGTCGGGAAGGGGCCGGTGCTCATTCAGTTCTGGGCGGCGTGGTGCGCGACCTGCCGCCAGCTCATGCCGTCGTTCGAGCGCGCGAAGCGGATGTACGGGACGCGCGTGAAGTTCGTCGCCATCGCAGTGTCGGTGAACGAATCGCTCGAACGCGTCCGGCGCTACTCCGCCGCGCACAAGTTCACCCACCAGGTTCTGTACGACGCGAGGGGCGAGGCGGTCGACAGGTTCAACGTCCCCGCGACGTCCTACATCGTCGTGCTCGACCGGCAGGGGAGGATCGTGTACACGGGCGTCGGCGGAGACCAGGATCTCGTAGCGGCGGTGCGGAAAGCGTTGTAAGCGATGCCGGTGAAGGAAATGCCACTGGGGTCGTTCACAGGAGCGTCCTAGCGCAGCGTAGCTCCAGTGAATGACCTCAGTGGCATTTCCGCGTGCGAGACGCCGCCTACCCGGAACTGTCGGCGGGCAACGGCGCGATTCTGTCGAGTACGTCGTCCAGCTCCTTGTACGACGCGGCCGACAGCACGCGGAACGGCCGCGCGGAATACGCGACCTTGCCCTCGGGGTCGATCACGTACAGCGAGCGGTCGTCCATCCGGCGCGCGGGGTCGAATGCGCCGTACAGCGTCCCGACGGCCCCGTCCGCATCGCTGCCGAACAGGAACTGGAAGGAGCTCTCTCGCGCCCACGCCGCCAGCGTCGTGTCGGCGTCCGCGCTGATGCCGAGGAGGACTATTCCGCGGCCGTTGTTGAAGATCGTGGCGTACTGATCACGGTACGCCTCCATTTGAATCGTTCAGCCGCGGGTTCGGGCCTGAACGAAGAATGCGAGCACGACCGTCTGCCCCCGGAACTGCGACAGCCGGACGGGCTCGGCCAGCTGGCCGTAGCGTGTGACCGCGGGCAGCGAGAAGCCGGGCGCCATCGAGCCGACTTCCGGGCCTGGTCGTGGTGCCGGCGCCGCCGCGGGCGCCGGAACGGCGGGCGGCTGCTGCGCGGGGACCCCACCAGGCGCGCAGCCGAACAACGCGGCACCCAGCGCGAGCGGAAACGAGCTGCGGATCGAGCTTCGTCGCATCATGAGCCTCGGAGTAATCCCACACCGAAATATTACGCGAAGGCTCAGCGCGCGGCCAGCGACCGTTGCTTCCGCAGAAGGCGCTGTGCTTCCTTCACGGTTATCCGCTCGAACCTCATGCTGTCACCCGGCATTCGCTGCGCCAGCTCGGCGATGTCAACGGAAGCTACGACGCCGATCTTCGGATAACCGCCGACCGTCGGACCGTCGGGCATCAACACAATGGCGCTCGCGCCGTCGGGGACCTGAATGGCGCCGACGCACGCGGGCTCGGAGATCCCGCTCCGATCCGGCGCATCCGGATCGGCATGCGCCTCGCGCGTGAGCCGGTAGCCCGTGCGGTTCGAGGTTGGCGAGAGCGTGAACTCGCTCGCCCAGAACCGCTCCGCGAACCCTTTGGTGAAAGCGGACGTGTTCGGCCCCTCGATCGCCCTGATCGGCCGCATTTCCCGCGAGTCACGCAACGACCGGCTGCTCGCCGGTCGCGGCTTGCGTTTCCTCCTGCCAGCGGCGCCGATCGCCAGCACGTCGCCCGCGCGAAGCCGCCTGCCGTCTAGCCCTCCGAACGCCGCGGGAAGGTACGTGGAGCGGCTGCCGAGGACCGCGGGCACGTCGATCCCGCCGCGCACGGCGATGTAGGCGTACGATCCGCGCACGAGACGGCCGATCGCCAGCTCGTCGCCGGGAGCGAATTCGACGGCGCCGTTCGTGGCCAGTACGGCGCCGTTCCGCGTCAGCTCGATCTCGGCGCCCGCGACGGCAACGATCACGCTCGTGGAGAACCGCACGATCCCACCGGCGAGAGCCCACTCGATCGCGGCCGCCGTCCCCGGATTTCCCACGAGCGCATTCGCGCGCGCGAGCGAGATCGGGTCCATCGCGCCGCACAGGGGAACGCCTTCCGCGCGATAACCGCGTCTGCCGCCATCCTGGATCGTGGCGAACCCGGAGATTCTCCTGATCGTGAGGCTCACCCGACGGGCTCGAATTTGACGCGGTCGCCCGCGCGCAGCAGCGCGGGCGGATCACGCCGCGGATCGAACAGGAGAAGATCGGTAGTGCCGATGAGGTGCCAGCCGCCCGGCGTCTCGTGCGGATACACTGCGGTCTGCGAGCCGGCGATCGCGACCGAGCCGCGCGGGACGCGCGCGCGCGGCACCTCGCGGCGTGGCAGCCGCAGCGCGGGATCGAGGTCGCCAAGGTACGCGAACCCGGGCGCGAAGCCCATCATGTATGCGTAGTACTCGACGGTTGAATGGCGAGCGATCACTTCGTCGGGGGCGAGCCCCGTTGTTTCGGCGACCGCGGCGAGATCCGGCCCGTCGTATCGGACGGGGATCGTTACGAGCGCGCCGGCGGCGTGCCCGGGCTCGCCGGGTAGCGGAGCTTGCACGATCTTCCGCAGGCGGCTCTTCATCTCGTTCATGCTCACGGCCGACGCGTCGTAGTGCACGGCGAGCGAAGCGTATGCGGGGACCACGTCGATCACGCCGGCGAGCCCGGCGGTACTAATGGCGTTGGCGCAGGCGTGCACACGGCGATTCACGTCACGCTCGACGGCAGCGCCCAGCGTGAGCAGGATCGCGCCGTCGCCGAGGGGCGCGAGCTCGGGCGAGCGGGCGCCGCGAGTCATGCCGGATGCACCGGAGCGATCGTCACTCCCGCATTCTCGAGGCGCGCGCGCACCGAGCGCAGCAGCGCGACCGCGGCCGGATTGTCGCCGTGAACGCAGAGCGTATCTGCTTCGATCCGCATGTCCGTGCCGTCCGCCGCGGTCACCATGCGAGCCAGCACCATGCGCTCGGCGCGTGCGGCTGCCTCCGCCGGTTCGCTGATCACGGCGCCGCGAGCTGCGCGCAGTGCCAGCGCGGTGGGCGAATCATATGCGCGGTCCAGAAACGCCTCTCTTGCCACGCCGAGTCCGGCCGCTGTGGCGGCTCGTGCCAGCTCGCTCCCGTCCATGCACATGACGACTAGGCTGGAATCGAACGCAACTACTGCGCGCGCGATGCTTTCGGCGGCGCCGGGATCGCCCATGGCGCGGTTGTACAGCGCGCCGTGCGGCTTCACGTGGCTGAAGGCCGCTCCGGCTGCCGCGCACGCGGCGGCGAATACGTCGAGCTGGCCGAGGATCAATTCGCGGATCTCGGCTGGCGTAGCGCCGGTTTCGATCCGGCCAAAGCCGCTGCGGTCGGCGTAACCGGGGTGGGCGCCGACGGAGATCCCCCGCTCGAGGGCGGCGTCGATCGTCGCGCGGATGGTCCGCTCGTTGCCGGCGTGGGCGCCGCACGCGATGCTGGCGGACGACACCAGCGCGAGCAGCTCCTCGTCGGAGCCGCAGCCTTCACCCAGATCCGCGTTCAGGTCCACAGTCGGCACGACACAAACTTTGTCGTTGGGAAACCCGCCCGCCATCGGCTCGTAGGAATGGCAGCGTGTGGCCGCTCGGGGGCCCTGCGTGGTAGGTTTTGGCTCCGTTCCAGGAGGAACATCGATGGCCACCGCCACGCTGCCTCTAGCCAACAGCCAACAGCCAACAGCCAATAGCCCTCTTTGGCCGCTGTACGCGACGTTGTTCGCTTCAGCCGCGATCGTGGTCGGTCTCATATGGGACATCTCCTGGCACCGCACGATCGGCCGGGACACATTCTGGAGCCCGCCGCACGTGCTCGAGCAGGTTGCCGCGCTGATCGCCGGATTGAGCTGCGGCTGGCTGGTGCTCCGTACCACGTTCGGCGGTGATCGACCGGCGAAGCAGAGCTCTATCCGCGTCTGGGGCTTTTACGGCCCGCTCGGCGCGTGGGTGTGCATCTGGGGCACGGCGATGATGATCGCGTCCGCGCCGTTCGACAACTGGTGGCACAACGCGTACGGGCTGGACGTGAAGATCATCAGCCCGCCGCACATGGTGCTCGCGTGGGGGATGATGGGCATTCAGGTCGGCGCGATGCTGCTGGCCGTCTCCGCGCAGAACCGCGGGGCGCACGACCCGCGGCTGAAGCTCATCTACGCCGCGAGCGCGGGCATCCTGCTCACGATGTTCGCGACGGTGATCGTGGAGGACGCTGGCTTCGGCAACGAGATGCGGTCGCCGATGTTCTACCGGATGACGGCGATAGTGATTCCGGTCGCGCTGATCGGCACGGCCCGCGCCAGCGGGCTGCGGTGGCCGGCGACGACGGTCGCGGCGATCTATACCGCGCTCATGCTCGTCATGATCTGGATTCTGCAGCTCGTGCCGGCGACGCCGCTGCTGGCGCCGATCTACAACCCGGTGACGCGGATGGTTCCACCGCCGTTTCCGCTGCTGCTGATCATTCCGGCGTTTCTCCTCGACCTCGTCCTGCCGCGCACTCGTGCGATGAAGGATTGGCTCCTCGCCCCGCTGCTCGGAGTGGGGTTCGTGGTGGTGATGGTCGGCGTGCACTGGTACTGGTCGGAATTTCTGCTCTCGCCCGCGGCGCGGAACTGGTTCTTCGCCGTGGACAAATGGGACTACACGAATCGCCTCGGGCCGTGGCGGTACGAGTACTGGAACACGGTGGCGGCGACTGGATTCGCGCGGAGCATGGGGTGGACGCTGCTCGCGGCGACTATATCCTCGTTTCTCGGTCTCCGGATCGGCAGGGCGATGTCCAGGGTGCAGCGGTGACGCGTTTGCTGTCGCGCGCGCTTGGCGCGTTCGCATTCGTGCTGATCTGCGCCGCGCACATCGGCAGCCCCGACACCTGGTTCGAGGGCAACGCGGGTCCGTACCGACTGCTGGTTCACGTGAGCTCTCCCGGAGTGGTTCCGGCGATCGCGGACATCTCCGTCAGAGTCTACGACTCGGCGCGGGAGGCCGGCCGCGTCGCGGTGACTGCGAGCGTGAACAAGTTCGACGCCGCCGGCGCGCCACCGCCCCCGGAGCAAGCCATTCCCGTCGCGGGCGATCCGGAGCTGTACGCGATCTCGCTGTGGGTGATGTCCGGAGGATCGAACAGCGTCACGATCAACGTGTCCGGCGCGAAGGGAGCGGGCAGCGTCATCGTGCCCGCTGTATTCGTAGCTTCCCGCAGGTTGTCGCTGGACGGGCCGCTCGCGACCGGTCTCGCGCTGGTCGGGCTCGTGCTCTTCGCGGGAATCGTGAGCATCGCCGGCGCCGCGGCGCGCGAGGCATCGCTCCCGCCGGGCACACCAGTGGACGCCGCGCGGCGCAGGCGCGGCCGCATCGCGCTTGGCGCCGCGGCCGTAATTCTGACTCTGGCGCTCCTTGGTGGCCGCGCCTGGTGGCGCGCGGAAGACGCGGCGTACCGGCGATCCATCTACCGTCCCATGCCGGCGGCCGCGAGCGCGACGGACTCGAGCGCGACGGACTCGAGCGCGACGGACTCGGCCGCGGCGAGCACGATCGAGCTGCGCATCACCGACAGCGCCTGGGTCGCGAGCAGGAACGAGTCGCTGCCGCCGGGAAGGAGTCGTGGCGGGTTCACGCCGCTGATTCCCGACCATGGCAAACTCATGCATATGTTCGTCGTGAGCGACGACCTCCGCGCTTTCGCGCATCTGCACCCTTCGACGTCCGACACGGTGATCTTCACCGCGCGGCGGCCGCCGCTGCCCGGCGGACCCTATCACGTGTACGGCGACGTCGTCCACGAGAGCGGCTTCGCCCAGACGCTGACAGCGCCGCTCGTGCTGCGGCCGCAGACCGCCGAGCCCAGCTCGGGATCGCGGGGCGACGATTCGTGGCACGTCACGGTCGTGCCGGCGACGAGCGGCGTGACTTCGTCGCGGGAGACGATGGTACGCTGGGATCGCCCTGTCGCGCCGCTGGTCGCCGGCCGGCCGGCTCCGCTTCGGTTCACGATTACGGATCTCGAGGGGAATCCGGTGGAGCTGGAGCCTTACATGGGCATGGCTGCGCACGCGGTGGTCATGCGCGACGACCGGTCTGTGTTCATCCATCTGCATCCGTCCGGGACCGTCCCCATGGCGGCCAAGCGCAGCTTCGATCTGCGGACGGCGAGCGACACTGTGCCCGGAACGCTATCGCGCCGCGTTACCGCGACCGATTCAGCGGCTTCGTCGACGCACGCGGGGATGACTCTGGGCAACGTGGTATCGTTCCCGTACGCCTTTCCCAGCGCGGGCCAGTACCGCATCTGGGTCCAGGTCAAACGCGCCGGCCGAGTCGTTACCGGCGCGTTCGACGCCGAAGTGACAGCGGACGAGCGACCGGCGGGTGGCTAGTCACTGATCACTAATCACTAATCACTAATCACTAATCACTAGTCACTAGTCACCAGTCACCAGTCACCGCCCCTACCGCCCGAACCAGTACGTCGCCTTGATGGCGAACACGTTCTCCGGCGCGGCGCGGAACAGCCCGGATACGTCGCGGCCGAGCTCGAAGTCGCCCGCCGGACCTTCAGTGAACCTGCGCTGCTGCCACACGAAGAACAGCGCCGACCCGGGACGATACTCCCAGCGCACCACGGCGTTCCCCAGCACCGCGCGTTCGTGAAAGTCCGGATCTCCGAAGGCAATCACGCTTCCCGGAGCTGGGAACGCGGCGTAGCCGCCGTCGCTCGTGCGGACCAGCGTGCCGTCGGATTCGGAGAAGCGGTCAAAGTCGCGGGTGCGCGGCCGGCTGAGGCCGCGGAAGTTGCTGTACGCGCCCGTCGCCACGAGCGGCTGCAGGAACATTTGCAGAGACAGCTTCGGCGAGAAGGTCCAATCCACGCGAGTCTCCAATGACAGCTCGTGGTACAGCAGCTCGCCGAAGACGTAGCGCCGGCCGTAGGTAGACGTCGCGGCAGCGTCATCCGCCTGCGTTATGTACTGCGTGGCCCGCCGCTCCCGCTCGAACTGGGGAGAGAAGCTCAGGCGCAGCGCGGAAGTCGGCCTGATGTTGAACTCCAGCTCGTATTCGCCGCCGCGCGAGCCGGCGTCGTCCGAGAAATGGCTGTATTTGGCCCGAATCGCATAGATCCGCCGCTCATCGGTCTTGAGATTGAGCTCGAGTCTCCGGGCCGCCGGCTGCAGCATGATCGGACCGCCCCGGGTGAGCCGGTCGTCGTACGCCTGCCGCGCCAGAATCCCCTTCAAGCTGAACTCCCAGAAGTTCAGAAACCGGCCTTCCGTCACGAAACCGTAGTAGTGCTGGGTCTTGTCGCCGTCGGAATTGCTGTTATAGCCGTTGAAGGTCGCGAGAAAGTAGTTCCGAAGAATCCTGCCGGGAGCGTCCTCCTTGTACGCGATCACCGAGGACGCGGCGTGATACGCTGTGAGCGAATGGAATCCGACGTCGTTCGCCTCGAATCCCGGGCTCACTCCCTGATAAGTGGCGCTTCCGATCCAGTGCTTTCCGGAGTTCTTGGCTACGGCCACCTGCGCGCCCGTACCGTGGAGGGAGCGGCGACCCGGATCGAAGCGATCCGACTCCAGATCCGGGCGCTGGAAGTAATGCACCGGCGATAGCTGCGTGCGCGCGATCGCGACGGGAGCCCCGAACACGGAGCTGCGGGCGACCGCGCCGTCGAGGCTCCACTCCCGTTGCTTCCAGCTGTGAGTGAAATCGAGTCCGGCGAGGTACGAGTCTCTCCGCAGCAGCTCGGCCAGAGCGGGATCGTCGAGATCACGATTTACCGCGGTCAGCAGCGTCCCTACAGTGGTGTTTCCCTCGCGGAAGTTCTGCTGCACCCGGCCCACGAGAAAGTTCGTCATCGGCTCTACCGGCGCCGTGCCGCGCGCGCCGGAGGCGTCGGCGAAGCGTGCCCGCTCGCGAGTCGTGACGGCATCCAGTACGCCGACGGACAGGCCACGGGAGGTCTTTCCCGTGACCTTGGCGGCGCCCGCGATCGTCGCCTCGTCGGGCGAGTCCACATAATCGTGGCCCGTCAATCGCCGCTGCGGCTCGCGCCCGATCCGGCGGGAATGGAAGAACGTGGGAAACGAGAACGAATTGTTCGTCCGGATCCTGCCGAACTGAAAGATGTCCGATCCCTCGATGAAGAACGGTCGCTTTTCCTCGAAGAAAAGCTCGTTGGCGGAGAGATTCACCCGTGCCGGATCGACTTCGACCTGGCCGAAGTCCGGATTGACCGTCGCGCTCAACCGCATGCTGCTCGTCAGGCTGTACTTGAGGTCGGCGCCGAAGTTCGTGCGGTACTCGCTCGAGCCGCGGAACGGGTCGCCGGGGGCCACGTGGAGATACTCGGCGCGGGCCGTGACGTACGGCATCAGCTCGAGATTCCGCGTGCGCGGCAGGCCGCGCAGACCGGTCAGGTCGCCCCACGCCTGCGGACCGCCGGGAAGCCGCTTCGGCGTGAACGCCAGCACGGCAATCTCCCCTCTCCGCGCGATGTCCCGCCTGACCTGGATACCCCAGGTCGTATCGGCCGGCCCCACGTTGTAGCGCAGCTGCGAGAAGGGAATCCTGAGCTCGGCGGTCCACCCCGCGGAGTCGATCGTCGTCGCGGATTCCCAGACGGCGTCCCAGGAGTTGTCCTGACCCCAGCCACCGCTGCCGGGAGCGAGCCACGCCGCGTCGCGCACGGCGCCGGCCGGGGTGATCCGGAAGACGAATCCCGTGAGCCGGTCGAGATACGTGTCCATGTAGATCTCGACGAGATCCGCTCCGAAGATCGGCTCGTCGCGCCGCGCGAGGCGGGACCGGATACCGCCGGGCTCGGAATCGAACATGCGCAGGCCGAGGTAAATCGCGTCCCTGTCGTACAGGATCCGCAGCTCGGTCCGCTCCGACACCGGCTGCCCTTCGAACGGATCAGTCTGCCGGAAATCCGTGTACGCCGGCGCGGCGTCCCATGCCGGCTCGATGAGTTTGCCGTCCACGTGGATGCTTCCATCCAGCGAGGTAGCGCGCAGCACCGGTCGCGGCTGCTCGGCGACGATCTGCGGGGGAGCATCGGTCTGTTGCGCCCATACGGGCCCGGCAAAGCAGAAGGCGAGAGCTAATAGTCGGAGCATCAGCGCTTGTTTCGAGGGACGATGGCGGGAGCAAAGGGCTCCCGTCTCGCAGGGAAAACTAGCTACGTGCAGCCTGTACCCGGTGTACGTCCGGCGGGCTCGCTCGGTTTCGGCGAGGGGCGCACTCGCATAGCTTCTCATGCAGCACGTCGCACGCAGCAAGCAGCGCACGTTTCCGCTCTCTCCCGCTACCGCCTGTGGCCACACAACCGCCTCGCCGCATCCAGCCGGAAAAAAAGCCGATCGATTACTCCCGGGCGTGGAGCGAAGCGCGACAGCTGATCTGGAGCCATCGCCGCCCTCTGGCGATCGGCATGGCGCTCATGCTCGTGAACCGGTTCGCCGGCCTCGTGCTGCCCGCGAGCTCGAAGTACCTGATCGACGACGTGATCGGGAACCGGCGGGTGGAGCTGCTCGTGCCGCTGGCGCTGGCCGCGGGCCTGGCCACCCTGATCCAGGCGGCGACCGGATTCTCGCTGTCGCAGGTCGTCAGCGTCACCGCGCAGCGGGCGATCACCGACATGCGCCGCGCGGTCCACGCCCACGTGCTCCGGCTGCCCATCGCGTTCTTCGACTCCACCAAGACGGGAATCCTGATCTCGCGGGTGATGACCGACGCGGAGGGAATCCGCAACCTGGTCGGCACCGGACTGGTGCAGCTGACGGGCGGTCTAGTCACGGCTGTCATCGGATTGATCGTGCTGTTCAATCTGAACTGGCAGCTCACGCTCGGCATGCTGTTCATCCTCGGCGCGTTCGGCGGGATGATGGCTGTGGCGTTCGGGCGGATCCGTCCGCTGTTCCGCGCGCGGGGGGAGCTGAACGCGGACGCCACCGGGCGCCTGGCGGAATCCCTCGGCGGAATCCGGATCGTAAAGGTGTACGTCGCCGAGGAACGCGAGGAGCGGATCTTCACGGAGGCGGTCGAGAAGCTCTTCCGGAACATCGCGCGCACCATCACGGGCACTTCCGCCGTGGGCGCCGGGGCGACGGTGATCGTCGGCGCGATCGGCGTGCTGATGATAATCGTGGGAGGGCGCGCGATTCTCGGCGGCACGATGACGCTCGGCGATTTCGTGATGTACATCTTCTTCGTGGGGCTGGTGGCCGCGCCGCTCATTCAGATCGCCTCGATCGGAACGCAGATCACCGAGGCGTTCGCCGGTCTCGACCGCATTCGCGAGCTGCGGCAGATGGCCAGCGAGCAGGCCGAGGATTCGACGCGCGAGCCGCTGCCGGAGGTAAGTGGCGAGGTCGCGTTCGAGAACGTCTCCTTCGCGTACGTGCCGGGGCGGCCGGTGCTGAAGGACATCTCCTTCGTCGCGCCCGCCGGGTTCACTACGGCGCTCGTCGGGCCGAGCGGATCGGGGAAGAGCACCCTGATCAACCTCGTGATGGCGTTCAATCGTCCCGACCGCGGCCGGGTGCTCGTGGACGGGCGCGACCTGGCGAGCGTGCGGCTGCTCGACTATCGCTCGCAGCTCGGCGTCGTGCTGCAGGACAATTTTCTGTTCGACGGAACGATCAGGGAGAACATCGCCTTCTCCAAGCCCGACGCGACGGACGAGGAGATCCGGGCGGCGGGCCGCATCGCGCATTGCGACGAGTTCGTGGAGGAGTTCGAGCTCAAATACGACACGATCGTCGGCGAGCGCGGCGTGAAGCTGTCCGGCGGGCAGCGGCAGCGCGTCGCCATAGCGCGCGCGATCGTGGCCGATCCGCGGATTCTCATTCTGGATGAAGCGACATCGAGCCTCGACAGCGAGAGCGAGGCGTTGATTCGCGACGGTCTGCGGTCGCTGCGTCACGGACGGACAACGTTCGTCATCGCGCACCGGCTCTCGACCATCGAGAGCGCGGACCAGATCCTGGTGCTCGACGGCGGCCACCTGGTGGAGCGAGGGACGCACGCCGAGCTGATCGAGATGGACGGCCGCTACCGGCAGCTGTACGACAAGCAGTATGGAATCGAGCGGGACCGGTTCATCAATCCCGGGGAGGACTTCACGCCGGAAGAGCCGTCGCCGTTGGAAGGGATGGGCGGGGTGGCAACAAGAGGGCCGCTGTAATGCGGAAATGGCCCTGCGTGCTGCGCGCTGCGCGCTGCGCCCTGGAGAGATTGTTCCAAGGATGAAGCATCGGTTTTTCACGCTCGACGTTTTTACCGACACGCCGCTCGCGGGAAATCAGCTCGCGGTGTTTCCCGACGCGGAGTCGATACCCGACGACCGGCTCCAGGCGATCGCGCGCGAGTTCAATCTCTCGGAGACCGTGTTCGTGTATCCGCCGGGGGATTCGCTGAACACAGCGCGCGTGCGGATATTCACGCCCGCAGTCGAGCTGCCATTCGCCGGTCATCCGACCATCGGCACGGCGATTCTTCTCGCCGCGCTACAGCGCGTCGCACGGCGCGGTGGGAAGGCGCGGGTCGTCCTGGAGGAAGGTGTGGGCGCCGTGCCGGTTGAGGTGCGCTTCTCCGGCGCGGTGCCGACTTGGGCACAGTTAACGACCGCGCGACTCCCGGAGGGCGGCGCGCCGGCTCCTGGGGCCGTGGAATTGGCGGAGGCGATTTCGCTAGAGCCCGTACACCTGGACTCCGAGATGGAGTCCGCCGCGTTTTCCTGTGGCGTTCCGTATCTGTTTGTGCCACTGCGCAATCGCGCCTCGCTCGCAGCAGCCAATCCCGACCTCGGTGCCTGGCGGGAGGCGCTCGGCGATTACTGGGCTCCGGACCTCTTTCTTTTTACTCGCGACGCCGAACTGCCCGGTTCCGATTTTCGCGCGCGGATGTTCGCGCCTCTGCTAGGCGTCCCCGAAGATCCCGCCACCGGCAGCGCGGTTGCCGCGTTTGCAGGTTACCTGGCGGCGAGCGAAAGGCTCTCCGACGGGCGGCACAATTGGCGAATCGAGCAGGGTTTCGAGATGGGGCGGCCAAGTATCCTCGAGCTCGAATGCGACGTGCGCGGCGGGATCGTCTACACTGTTCGTGTGGGCGGAAATGCAGTGATCGTCAGTCAGGGCGAGTTCAGCCTGGCCTGACCCGGCACGCAGCACGCAGCACGCAGCACGCAGCACGCAGCACGCAGCGCAGTTACTGCGCGTACCGCAGAATGTCGTACAGGTACTTCACGCCGAACGCGATGTTCTCGAGTGAGATCCGCTCGTTGTTGCCGTGGACTCCCATGCGGTTCTCGCGCGTTTCGACAAGAAACGGGTCGACGCCGTAGGTGAGGATCCCGGCCGCCTGGTACGTGGGCCGGTCGGTCGCTCCGTTGAGCAGCGGCGTCGTGACGAACACATCGGGCCGCCGTTCCAGCGCGGCCCGCTCGATCGCGCGCACGATGGGACTCTCCAGCGGACTTTCCAGCGGCGCCTTCGGCTCGATCAGCGTGCTGAAATGGACCGCCGTGTCGTTCACCACCCGCTTGAGCATCGCGAGCACGGTGTCGCGGTTGTGGTGCGGGAGGATGCGGATGTCGACTTCCGCCGTCGCTTCCGGCGGGATCACGTTGGTCTTGTTGGACCCGGCCAGCACCGTCGGCGTGATCGTGATGCGGAGATAGGCGTTCCAGGTGGGATTGTCGAGGATCCATGCACGCGCGGTCGAGTCGTCCAGCGCGCGGCGGACGTCCGCGAGCCAGCTGCGCTGCGGCTCGTCGTATGTTCGCGAGATGTCGCGGAAGTACCGCTCGACACCGGGCGTCACCTCGAGCGGCGTCTCGAACGTGCCGAGGCGGTGTACCGCCTGCACGAGCCGCGGCACGGGGTTCTGCTTCGTCGGCATCGAGCCGTGCGACGGAACGCCCTTCACCGTGAGTCTCTGCCAGAACGTGCGCTTTTCGGCCACCCCGACGCTGAAATGAATCAGCTTCCCGTCTTCCACCAGGTTGTTCGTGCTCTCCGTGAGCACGTACTCCACGTCGCGGATCAGATCCGGATGGCGCTGGACGAAGACCACGGCGCCGGTCGAGCCCAGCTCCTCGTCGGCGTTGCCGATGAAGACGATGTCGCGGTTGAGCGGCACCCCGCTCCGCTTCAGCGCGATCAGCGCCATCAGCTGGGCGATGCCGTGTCCCTTCATGTCCAGCGCGCCGCGGCCCCACAAGTATCCGTCGCGGATCTCGCCGGAGAACGGCGGCACCGTCCAGAACGAAGGCGTGGCCGGCACCACGTCGATGTGATGCACCAGCGCTATCGCCTTCTTCGATCCGTTCCCCTTGAGCCGCGCGTAAATGTTCGCGCGGCCTGATCCCAGCTCGGCGGTGTCCAGCACCTGGACCTCGAAGCCTTCCCGCTCGAGGATGTCCTTGAGGTAGAGCGCGCCGGCCAGCTCGTTCCCGGGCGGATTGCTGGTGTCGATTCTCAGGTAGCCCGCCATGATCCGCGTGGTCTCGTCGGCCAGCGCGGGCCAGTCGATCGGGCGGGTGCCGACGGGTGCCGGCGCCCCAGGTCGTTGCGCGGGGAGTGGGGCGCATGCGAGCGCTACGACCGAGAAGCAGAACGCAAGGCTACGGGCAAACGGGCGCGCGGAGAAAATCATTGGGAGGCCATGACTGGGGACAGGCGACGCGAGATTTGGAAACCTCGGAAGGGACGGGAGGAAAGGCAAGCGGTGAGCGTTGTGCGTTTACCGTAAAACCGTTGTGCGTGAGGACGTGGAGGCGGTGGGAACTGCTCGGCCCCCCGCCGTTCACGTCCTAACGCACACACAGATAAACGGTAAACTCACAACGCGCCCCGCAGTCTTATCCCGGTCGCTGATCTGGGGCTATCTTCTGCCGCCCATGCCAACTTCGACCGTTGACCCGACCACGGGCAGGATTCCCGGAGAGCCGTATCTCCATGCCGTGGCCCCGAAGTCGCGCGTCGACCCGGTGGACCTGCTTCGCGGCATCGTGATGGTCATCATGCTGCTGGACCACACTCGCGACTTCACGCACTGGGGAGCGCAGCAGTTCGATCCCTCCGACCTCACGCGAACGAGCACGGCGCTGTTCTTCACCCGCTGGATCACGCACTTCTGCGCGCCGGCATTCGTGTTTCTCGCCGGCACCGGGGCCTACCTCCAGCTCTCGCGCGGCAAGACCAGGGCGCAGCTCTCGAAGTTTCTCTGGACACGCGGGCTCTGGCTGATCCTGCTCGAGTTCACCGTCGTCCGCTTCGGCGTCTTCTTCAACGTCGATTACACCTTCCTGGGCGTGGCGCAGGTGATCTGGGTGCTGGGCTGGTCGATGATCGTGCTGGCCGGGTTGATCCACCTGCCGCTCAGGGTCGTGGGTGGATTCGGCGTCGCGATGATGCTGCTGCACAACCTGCTCGACCCGTTTCAGGTCGCGCAGTGGCAGGGCCCTGCTTCGCCCGTCCCCGACGCGGCCTCGAAGCTGTGGATGGTGCTGCATCAGCAGGGCGCTTTTCCGGTGGCCGGCTTTCCGTCGCCGATCGTTTACGTCGTGTATCCGCTGATCCCCTGGGTCGGTGTGATGGCTGCTGGCTATGCGCTCGGAGCGCTGTACGACATCGACCCGGACCGGCGGAGGGGCATCCTCCTGCGTCTGGGTCTCTGGCTCACCGCAGCGTTCATAGCGCTTCGCGCGTTGAACTTTTATGGCGATCCTTCGCGCTGGTCGGAGCAGAAGTCGGCCGTCTTCACCGCACTCTCATTCCTGAACGTCACGAAGTACCCGCCGTCGCTGCTGTTCCTGCTCATGACGCTGGGACCGGCGATGCTCGCGCTCTGGTGGTTCGAGCGCCCCATTCGCACTGCGCTCGGCCGCGCGCTGATAACCTTCGGCCGCGTGCCGCTGTTCTTCTACATATTGCAGTGGTACACGGCCCATCTGATTGGAATCGGGCTGCACGTCGCCGCGGGGAGGCCGGTTCCCGGCCCGCCCGGCTTCGGTCCGCCGCCGGCGAACTTCGGCTTCGGTCTCGGTGTCACATACCTGGCATGGATCGCGGGCACACTCCTCCTCTACCCGCTCTGCCGCTGGTACGCCGGCGTGAAGGCGCGCCGCAGGGACTGGTGGCTGAGCTACCTCTGACTTTGCTTTGATGGAGCTTCACGCAGCGTCTTTCTCAGGAGAACACGGCTTGTGACTCAAAAACGCAGGGACTTTCTCAAGGCGATGTCCGCCGTTGCCGTCGCGAACGGGGCGATCGGCAAGGGGTTCGACCCCGAGAAGCTGTTCGCCGGAATCACGCAGACAGCCACCCCGAGCGTGGGCGATCCGCTGTTCCGCGAGCTGGCGATGGTCGGACTGGAGGCGGCGAGGGGAGCCGGCGCCGAGTACGCCGACATCCGCATCTCGAACCGCAACGACCAGGGCATCTTCACGCGCGAGCGGCGCGTCCAGGGAATGCAGTCGAGCGAGACTTTCGGCTTCGGCATTCGCGCGCTGGTGAACGGCGCCTGGGGCTTCGCGGCGAGCAGCCGCCTGACCCGGGACGACGTCGCGGCCACGGCGCGGCAGGCCGTCGCGCAGGCGCGGGCTAACCGCGTGGCGCAGCTCAAGCCGCACGTGCTCGCGCCGGTGACATCGGTGGGAGACGTGGAATGGAAGAGCCCCGCGCGGATCGATCCGTTCACGGTTCCGATCGAGGACAAGGCGCAGCTGCTGCTCACCGCCAACGCGGCGGCGATGCAGGTGCAGGGCGCGCGCTTCGTGACCTCCAACATGTTCTTCATGAAGGAGGAGAAGACGCTCGCGACTACGGACGGAAGCTTCATCGTCCAGACGATCATCCGCTCGCAGCCCGGGATGAACGTGACGGCGGTGGACCAGTCGCGCGGCGACTTCCAGTCCCGCAGCTCGACCGAGGTGCAGCCGCACGGCAAGGGCTACGAGCACGTGCTCGACGCGAAGCTGGTGGATAACGCGCCGAAGTGGGCGGAGGAGGCGGTGCAGAAGCTGAGCGCGAAGCCGGTCGAGGTCGGCCGCTACGACCTGATCCTGCATCCCACGCACCTCTGGCTCACGATCCACGAGTCGATCGGCCATCCGACGGAGCTGGACCGCGCGATGGGCTACGAGGCGAACTACGCCGGCACGAGCTTCATCGCGCCGCCGGAGGATTTCCTCGGCAAGTTCAAGTACGGGCCGGAGTTCATGAACGTGCAGGGCGACCGCTCGCAGGAAGGCTCGCTCGCGCAGGTCGGCTGGGACGACGAGGGCGTGAAGCCGGAAGACTTCATGATCATCAAGAACGGAATCTTCAACGATTACCAGACCACGCGCGAGCAGGCGATGTGGCTGGACTGGTGGTACAAGCAGAACGGGCAGCCCACGCGGTCGCACGGCTGCTCGTACTCGCAGTCGTGGGCGGACGTGCAGTTCCAGCGTATGCCCAACGTGTCGCTGCTCCCCGGCGAGCAGGACATCTCGTACGAGGACATCATCGCGGCGACGGATCGTGGCATCGCGATCGTCGGCGACGGCTCCTTCTCGATCGACCAGCAGCGGTACAACGCGCAGTTCGGCGGGCAGGTGTTCTACGAGGTGCGCGGCGGGAAGATCGTCGGCATGCTCAAGGACGTCGCGTATCAGATGCGGACGCCGGAGTTCTGGAACGCGATGGACATGATCGGCGGGAAGAGCTCGTACATCCTCGGCGGCGCATTCAACGACGGTAAGGGTCAGCCGAGCCAGTCGAACGCGGTGAGTCACGGCTGTCCGCCGACCCGCCACAAGCAAATCAACGTCATCAATACCGGGAGGACCGCGTGAGCAAGCCCAGATCACTGTACGCCCCCGCGGGCTTTCTCACCCGCGAAGAGTCGGAAGCCATTGCGCGGCGCGCGCTGGCGGCGGCAAAGGCCGACGAGACGCGAGTAATAGTCAGCAGCGGCGCGCGGGCCAACACGCGCTTCGCCGAGAACCAGGTGTCCACGTCCGGCGACAACTACGACGCCGAGATCACGGTGCGCAGCGTCTTCGGCAAGCGAGTTGCGAACGCGAATACCAACAAGCTCGACGACGCGTCGCTGGCGGCGGTGGTGGCGCGGTCCGAGGCGCTCGCGCGTCTCGCGCCCGAAGATCCGGAGCTGATGCCCGAGCTGGGACCGCAGACTTATGGCACGCGGCCGGAGCCGTCGCAGACGGAGACGCCGACGCCGGCGCAGCGCGCGGCCGCGGTCCTGGCGGTGTCCGAGCCCGCCCGCGCGGCGGGATTGATATCCACCGGATACATGCAGTCGAACGTCGGATCCTTCGCCATCGCCAACAACAAGGGGCTGTTCGCGTACAACCGCGGCTCGTCCGCCGCGATGTCGACGACGGTCCGGACGCCGGACGGCACCGGCTCCGGCTGGGCAGGCAGCGCGCACGACGAATGGAATGACCTCGACGCGGCGACTCTCGGTAGGCGCGCGATTGACAAGGCCGTGCGATCGCGCAATCCGGTAGCGGTCGAGCCGGGCCGTTACACCGTGATCCTCGAGCCGACGGCGGTTGCCAACCTCGTGCAGCTCATGGCGTTCTCCCTGAACGCGCGCAGCGCCGATGAGGGGAGATCGTTCTTCTCGAAGCCGGGCGGCGGCAACAAGAACGGCATGAAGGTGGTGGACGAGCGCGTGACAATCGTGTCCGACCCGATGGACCCGGCTGGACGCGGAGGTCTGTTCACGGGTGAGGGACTTCCGACGGAGCGTATCGTGTGGGTCGAGAACGGCGTCGTGCGGAACCTCAACTACGACAGGTTCTGGGCGCAGAAGCAGGGAGTGAGCCCCACGGCGAGCTCCGGAGTTCTGCGCATGAGCGGAGGCAACTCGTCCATCGAGGAGATGATCGCGAGCACGCAGCGCGGAATTCTCGTCACGCGGCTGTGGTACATCCGCGGCGTGGACCCCAGGACGATCCTGTTCACGGGTCTCACGCGCGACGGGACGTTCCTCGTCGAGAACGGCCGGATCACCCGGGCGATCAAGAACTTCCGCTGGAACGAGTCCCCGGTCTTCATGCTCAACAACATCGAGGCGATGGGCACGCCGATGCGCGTCAACTCGAGCGAGAGCGGCCAGGGCGGGGGAGTGGTGATCGTGCCGCCGATCAAGGCGCGCGACTTCAACTTCACGAGCCTCAGCGACGCGGTGTAGTCAGTAAAGGTTTCGAGGGCGGTAATAGGCCGGTGCTACGACGCCCGGTATCTCATTTCGGCGCTACGCGAGCAAACTGCGCTCGCTAAGACGCGCCTGCATGAGACACCGGGCGTCGTAGTACCGGCCTGTTGGAACATCAAACGGATCATGCCATGACATCACGCAGAGATTTCGTAAAGACCGTTTCCGCGGTCGCGGTCGGCGGCACGCTCATAGGTGACCCGTTCGCGCGCGGGCTCGCGCCCATGACGAAGCCGAGCGTGGGCGATCCGCTGTTCCGCGAGCTGGCGATGGTCGCGCTGGACGCGGCGAGAGGCGCGGGCGCGCAGTACGCGGACGTGCGCATCTCGAGCCGGCAGGACCAGGGGATCTCGACGCGGGAGCGGAGGGTGCAGGGGCTGCAGTCGAGCGAGACGTTCGGCTTCGGCGTGCGGGCGCTGGTGGACGGCGCGTGGGGCTTCGCGGCGAGCAGCCGGCTCACGCGGGATGAGGTGGCGACGGTCGCGCGGAGAGCGGTCGCGCAGGCCGGGGCGAACAAGGCCGCGCAGCTCCGGCCGCATGTCCTGGCTCCGGTGACTCCCGTGGGCGATGTCGAGTGGAGCAGTCCTTTCCGCATCGACCCGTTCACGGTCTCCATCGACGACAAGGTCGCCCTGCTCATCAGCGCGAATGAGGCCGCCCTCGCGGCCGGCGCGAGGTTCGCTAGCTCCGGAATGGATTTCGTGAAGGACGAGAAGACCCTCGCGACCACCGACGGCAGCTTCATCGTGCAGACGTTCATCCGGACGCAGCCGAGCATGAACGTGACCGCGGTGAAGGACGGGGACTTTCAGACGCGCGCGTCCACCGAGATTCAGCCGATGGGGCGCGGCTACGAGCATGTGCTCGACGGCAAGCTCGTGGAGAACGCGCCGATGTGGGCGAGCGACGCGGTCGAGAAGCTGAGCGCGAAGCCGGTCGAGGTGGGGCGGTACGACCTCGTGCTGCATCCCACGCATCTCGCGCTCACCATTCACGAGTCCATCGGACATCCGACGGAGCTCGACCGGGCGATGGGCTACGAGGCGAACTACGCCGGCACGAGCTTCATCGCGCCGCCTCAAGAGTTCCTAGGCAAGTTCCGCTACGGGCCGGACTTCATGAACGTCCAGGGCGACCGCTCGCAGGAGGGCTCGCTCGCGCAGTGCGGCTGGGACGACGAGGGCGTCAAGCCCGACGACTTCATGATCGTGAAGAACGGAATCTTCAACGATTACCAGACCACCCGCGAGCAGGCCATGTGGCTCGACTGGTGGTACAAGCAGAGCGGGCAGCAGACACGCTCACACGGCTGCTCCTTCGCCGAGTCGTGGTCCGACGTGCAGTTCCAGCGCATGCCGAACGTGTCGCTCATGCCGGGGGAGCAGGACATCACCTGGGACGACATCGTCGCCGCGACCGACCGCGGCATCGGGATCAAGGGGCGCGGCTCGTACTCGATCGACCAGCAGCGGTACAACGCGCAGTTCGGCGGGCAGGTGTTCTACGAGATCCGCGGCGGGAAGATCGTGGGGATGCTCAAGGACGTCGCGTACCAGATGCGCACGCCGGAGTTCTGGAACGCGATGGACATGATCGGCGGGAAGCGCGACTACCAGCTCGGCGGAACGTTCAACGACGGGAAGGGCCAGCCGAGCCAGTCGAACGCGGTGAGCCACGGCTGCCCGACCACGCGGCACAGGCAGATCAACGTCATCAACACCGGAAGGGCTGGATAACCGGTGACCGGTTATAACTGACGTGCTACTCGCGCTTCTGCGGCCTGCGCGGGCGACTAACTTCCACGTCCGCTACGGCCGCAGAAGCGCTCGCACGCACGCGCCAGACCATCATTCGATGGGTCGTGCGGGCGCAGCGCTTATCGGCAAAAAAGCGGCAGAACCGCCGCGGCCGATCAGTCCACCGGCAGCATTATGTGCGCGTAAGGAGTTCTCGCCCACATGACCCACGGCCCGCCGCTGTGCGGATCGGTGGGAAGATCGGCGAGATGCGCGGTGTCGGGAACGAAGATCATTACGTGCGGGCCGCTCACGTGCCAGTCCGCGGCGGCACTACGGTCGGCCGCCGGGTTCGTGATACTGGCGCCCGCGTCGCCCAGCAACATGTAGCCGAAGCCGAGGGAGGAAAGTTGCGGCTGCGCGCCGCTAAGCCAGGCGCCAGCCCACGCGTTTGCCTCCCGGTCGAGGCACATCGCTTTCTCTACCGCCATGCTCGGATAGCAGGTCCAACCGTTAGTCCCTGCGCGCAGCAGACGGAACTCGCCGCCTGCCGTCGCCGGCCAGTCCATGATTGTCGCGCCGTGCGCGATTAGCGGCGGTGCAGCCCGCATGGCATCCGCGATTTTCTCGGCCTCCGAGAGCGGCCTCGTTTGCGCTCCGGCACTCGGCCACGCCGGCGCGAGGATGACCAACGAGACTGCGACGGCCGCGAGGCGGGTGATTCTCCTGCTCATGTCGTCCTCCATGGTGGGTGACAGTCGGACTATGCCACGCGAGCGCCTCGGATGCAACCGCCGATGATGGGTACGTCGATTGTCGAGAAAGTCCACGCTCATGTGCCGGCTCGCGTATTCGGCGTCCACGACCTCCATTCGTCGGTCGCGATGGTGAGCACTCCTTCCTGCGGCATGGCGTCGCCGGCGTTGACCACGAGGTCCACCAGCACCTGCTCGAGCTTGCTCGCGTCGGCGAGTACGGGCTGCGGCTCCGGTGCCGGGAGAATTGTCAGCTCGCCGCCGTCGGCAGCCGAGCCAGTCGAACGCGGTGAGCCACGGCTGCCCGACCACGCGGCACAGGCAGATCAACGTCATAAATACAGGTAGAACGGCGTGACTAGTGACTGGTGACTAGTAAGGGCGGGATTGTTTGCGAGGAACGGCGAGGGCGCGGTTGGTAGTTACTAGTCACTAGTCACTAGTCACCAGTCACCAGTTATGCCCTTGGCAGGTATATCTTGAACGTCGTCCCCGTCCCCAGCTTGCTGTACACCCAGATATAGCCCTGCGCCTGCTTCACGATGCCGTACACGGTCGCGAGCCCGAGGCCGGTGCCTTTGCCCTTCGGCTTCGTGGTGTAGAACGGCTCGAACATGTGCGACTTGGTCTGCGCCGTCATTCCGTGTCCGGTGTCGCTCACGCTGAGCACGGCGTAGACCCCGATCGGGACGTCGACGCCCATGTGCCGGCTGGCGTACTCGGCGTCGGACACTTCCATCTCCTCCGTCGAGATGGTCAGAACGCCACCCTGGGGCATGGCGTCGCCGGCATTGACCGCGAGGTTGACCAGGATCTGCTCCAGCTGACCCGCGTCGGCCAGGACATACAGCTGCTCGGCCGAGGACACCAGCCGCAGCTCCACCGTGTCGCCTAGCAGCCGCCGCAGCATCTTCTCCGTGTCGTGCGCGACCTCGGTGAGGTCCATACGGTGCGGCTGCACGGGCTGCTTGCGGCTGAACGCCAGGAGCTGGCGGGTGAGCGTCGTTGCCCGCTCGGCAGCGCGCTGTATCTCCTGCACGTCTTCCCGGCGGGGGTCGCTGTCGGCGATGTCGGTGAGCAGGATCTGCGTGTACGACAGGATGACGGTCAGCAGGTTGTTGAAGTCGTGGGCAACGCCGCCCGTGACGCGTCCGATCGCCTCCAGCTTCTGCGAGTGGATGAGCTGGGCCTGGCTCTCCTGCAGCACCTGGGTGAGATCCTTTATCTCCGCCTCGGTCATCCGCACGCGGTTGACCATCGAGAGATCCCGAGCTACGACGATGCGTACCGTCCGTCCGCCGAGCGTGCCAGTGCGTCCGTGGACTTCGACGGGAAACGTCGATCCGTCCTTGCGCATCAGCTTTACTTCCAGCGGTTCGTCCCTCGGCTTGGCGATTCGTCGGGCGGTCTTGTCCCGGTCTTCCAGCGCGACGACGATCTCGCCGGGCTTGCCGACGAGCTCGTCCTCCTCGTAGCCGAGCAGGTGGAGGGCGGTCCTGTTGGCGTACATGATCGTGCCCGCTTCATGGATCATGACGGCATCCAGCACGGCATCCGCCACGAGGCGGAATCGCTGCTCGCTCTCCTCGAGCTGGACGCGGGCGGCGCGCTGCTCCGTGATGTCCGTCGTGAGGCCGCGGAGGACGGTGACCCTGCCGGATTCGTCCGTCTCGGCCGAGATCTTATCTTCGACGCAGATGCTGCGCCCGTCGGCGTGGACGATCCTGTACTCGCTCCGGTGGCTCCCGCCCTCACGGGCGAGGCGGTTGAAGTCCGCCACGACGCGATCACGGTCGTGCGGGTGGATCCGGCTCTCCCAGAACTTCGGGTCGCCGCGCCAGCGCTCCGCCGGGAAGCCGAACATCGACTCGACGCGGCTGTTGACGTAATCGAGCTTCCCCAGGCGCGCGTCCCACTCCCACACCACAGCGTCGAGGCTGTCGAGGATCTGGTCGAAGCGTCGGCGCTCGAGCTCCAGGGAGTGCGTGTCGGTCACGGTCGGGATCAAGGTCCGGTATGGCGAGCGCCGCGCGCTCGCGCGATACTCCGACCATGAGTGATCAGCCAGTCGTGCGCAGCGGAGAGATCACCGTGCCGCGCACCGCCAGGTACGCTGTGCTCGGCGCGGATGTTTCGCTGGCCGACGAGCTCTGGCTCGTCTGTCACGGTTACGGACAGCTGGCGTCGAGGTTCATTCGCAGGTTCGGCGTGCTGGACAATGGCAGGCGGCTGATCGTGGCTCCCGAGGCGCTGTCACGCTTTTACCTCTCCGGCGGGACCGGGCCGCACTCGGACGAGGACAAAGTGGGGGCGTCGTGGATGACCCGCGAGGGGAGGGACGCGGAAATAGCCGACCAAGTCACATATCTCGACCTTGTTTGCGGCGCGGCTTTCAAGGGCTCGGACCGCTCCCGGGTGCGCTTCGTCGCGCTGGGCTTCTCCCAGGGCGCAGCCACGATATGCAGGTGGGCCGCCCGGACCGACACGCCACCGAACGATCTCATCCTCTGGGCCGGCGGAATCCCGCCAGATGTTCTCGAGGGCGCGGCCAGGGACCGGCTTGCTCGCGCGACGATTACGATTGTGTCGGGCTCCCGCGATCCCATCGCCGACGGAGGCCGCGTTACGGCGCATAGGAGCCAACTCGATGCGGCCGGGTTGACATATCGTCTCGTGACGTTCGATGGCGCACACGAAATAGACGGCGCGACTCTCCGCGAAATCGCCGTCACCGGCGAGTGACGGCGATCAGCAGCCGGCTATCGGAATCGAATACGACAGATTGACCGTCTTGGGCGGAGCCGCGGGCAGCGGGCCGACCGCCGCGGTCGTGTACTGGATTGTTCCGCCTGCTGCGTTCGCGGGCGTCCCGTCGAACTCCGCCTCCAGCCCGATCGCGATCAGCGTGTCGACGTTGGCCGCGTCCATCAGCAGAAACACCGAGCTTCCCGACGTAACGCGACGGAGAGCGTTTTGAATGTGGGCGTCGCCCATCGGGATACCGCCGCTCAGTAGCTGCCGCGAGACGTAAGGGCCTCGCCAGTTGACGATGTTGGCTTGGGAAAGCAGGTTCCCGCACGCGTCCGTTGCCGTATTGAGAACCGGCGTCGTAGTGAGCAGCGTGAGGTAGGACGGGTAGCGCGCGACCGCTTTCTTGTACTCGGCGATCCCCTGGCTCAGGCCGAAGAAAGTCTGCGACAGCGCCGACTGGCGAGACTCCCTGATCCGCCCGATTACTTGTGGCGTTATCACGGCCGCCAGGATGGCCACGATGGCCAGCACCACGAGGATCTCGACCGCCGTGAAACCGGGTGCCCTGCGGCCGCCGGCAGGATGAGGATTCATCAGCAAGCAGCCGTGATCGGCATTCTGTAATGAACCGTCAGCGGGCTGTTACCGCTCGGCGTGAAGCTGATGGTGTCTCCCGTCGTGCCGTCTACTTTGCCTTTGAGTGCCTGCGCATCCGCGACCGGCACGTCGATCATCACGATAGCCAAAGCGAGAGCTCCGTTCGTAAATGTGGTCCGTATGGTCGCGTCCTGCGCGACGATCCCCGACGAAAGCGTGTAGCCGACGGCTGGATTGAACGGGATGAGATGATAAGGACCCCGCCAGGTGTTGACGTCCGGGTTCGCTCGGTATGGGTCCCCGCAGCTGTCCACATCGCTTGTCGAGATGCGGTTCGTCAGATCGGAAAGGTGGCCCGGATACTTGCCGATGCGGGCGTAGAACGACGGCGCCGTTCCGATGATCTCCGTCTTGAACCGGTGCAGGATATTTGCGGCAAGCACGATTCGATCCACGCCACCACCGCGCAACGCCGCGAAAATCACCGTCGCTCCGATAACCAGGACGGCGATCGCGGCCACCGCGAGCATCAGCGCAAACCCGCGGCGATTCAGCACCCGCGCACCGTGAAGTGATACTCCAACTGCACCGGAGAAGAGCCATCCATGGGGAAATAGCGGACGGCGCCGAGCACTCCTCCCTGATCGCCCTCGACGCGCGCAGCCAGCGCCACCGCGTCGGAGAGAGCCGTATTCGGCATGACGATCGCGGATGTCCCTTCGACGAAATTATCATTGTTGGACGGCCGGTTAGCGAGCGTAGTGGGGACACCGGGTGAGTTATACCGGACCACGCTATCGATTGCGATGTAGCCCGGAGCGATCTTCAAGCCCGTCGTCGGCAACGGGCGGTAATAGAACGGGGTCAGCCAACGATTTCTCTCACCTCCCGAATATCCATAGAAGCAGCTATCCTGGCTCGCGGTCGTGAGCTTCGTAGTGAGCTGCGACAAAAGGCCTATATTCGCCGTGGTGGCCCCGCTGGATTGACCGATCACCTGGTTGAACGAGGTTTCTCCGCCGGTGCCCGTGATGCGGCCCGCCGCGTCAGCGAGCTCCGCGAGGATGCGCGCCGCCTGGTCCACGTTTGCCGCATCACCACCCAGCGCCGAAGCTGCGGACTGATTCAAGTAAACCGCGCCACCGATAACGCCTAGAATTGCCACGGTGACGATGACCTCGACGAGCGTCGTGGCGCGTCGGCTCAACATCCGCCTACCATGGTCAAGTAGGATACACTAACCGGCGAGCTGCCGTCGTTCGGCGAATATCTTACCGTCCCTAACGTTCCGGTCGAATCGCCATCGATTGTCCACGCGAGAAGTATGGCGTCGGCGCGTGTGACATTGGGAATCACGATCGCGAGCGTCCCCGCAGGTACGGTCGCTACGTCAGGCGGCGTGCGCACGAGAGAATCCGCCGTAAGAAACCCCGGAGCGATGAAAAGGCCGGACGTCGGAATATCCTGGGTGAAATATCCACCAACCCATGCCAGAACGTTCGTAGACGAGTATAGCGCGCCGCAGCTATTGCGCTGTAGCGTTGTAATCGGTGTAGTGAGATGCGAGAGGCGTCCCGGGTATGCCCCGACGGTTTGATAGAAGGAGAATTTGGGGAGCGTAGCCTCGAAGAATGCCATCGCGCGCGAGAGCCGATCCAGTGTGTGCGCGACCTCGTTTATCCGGGCCTGATCGCTTCTCTCGGATGCAGACATGCCGCCGGTGCTCGACACGATGACCACTCCCAGCACGCCCAGGATCGCGATTACGACGGCCAGCTCGAGGACCGTAAATCCCTTGCGCAACCTGTTCACCCGAGCAAGATGGGTGAGTGATTTCGGTCGCGCCAGAAGCAAAGCCGGGGACACGCCGTTCAATTCCCGCCGACGATACTTAGGCGGACATCGTCCACCGCTACGTCGCCATCCGCGGCCCGTCCGGCCACCCAAAGTTGAACTGGAAAGGCACCCTCCCGCCCGGTGACGACCACGTCCGAGCGGCGGCGCAGCCGGTCACCCACATAGAAGGCGATCCTGCCGTCGCCCTCGACTTCGATGCGGAAATCCTGCCAGACGTCGTCCCGCCCGAACGTCACCGGCTCCGACCAGAATTCCCGCTCCGCCGAGTAGGACAACCGCCCGGACTCGGGGAGCCAGGACAGGGCGGCGACCTTGAGGAACTGCGGGGCGGCCGGATCGACCAAACCGGGGGGCTCGGCCGCTACGAGCGCGAGGGTGAACCCGCCGCGCGCCGTCGTGGAGTTGAACGACGCGCGGATTCGCGCGGTGAGCAGGAGCCCCTTGCGAAGCGGCACTCCCCTCGTGCTCAGAATTCCGCTCTCCCATCGCCGGCCAGATCGGAGGACGAGACCGCTGCTTCCCCGCACTCCCGCGCCCGCCACGACTGCCGAGGGCGGTGAGCCCAGCACGGTCCACGCGCCTGCCGGCAACCCGTTCGAAAAGCTCTCATCGATCAGCACCACTGGAGCGCTGCCCACCACGGCGAAAAGCGTGTCGGCACGCCACGCACCGAGGGACGCAACGATGCGGGCGATCCCCGGACGGCGTGCGAGCAACACCGCTTCTCTCGCGCTTCCCGCCGTATCCGCCGGCACCATCCGAACCTCCACCGCGGCGGGGTCGAGCGCCGACCATTCGACCGACGACACGTCGAGCGGAGCGCCGAACTGGTCGATCCCCGTTGCCGACAGCGTCACCTCCCGCCCCGGCTCCAGGACATCCGGCAAGTCCGCGCGTAACCGCGCGACGTAGGCCGGCGTACTCCCGCGCCAGCCCGCCAGCGCAAAGCTCCTGTCAGCCGGCGTCAGCCGGATCGCGCTCCCGCCCAGCGGTGGCATTACGAACACTCCGGTCCGCCCGCCGCGCGTGGACTCGAACGCGATGAAATCGCCGTCGGGGGAATAGCTTGCCCGGTCGTCCTGGCTCGCGTCGAAGGTGAGGCGGCGCAACTCGCCGGTCAGTAGTTCTGCCGAATACAACTCGGCATTACCGTCGCGCTCGCTCGTGAATGCGACGCGGGCTCCGTCGGGCGACCACGTCGGATGATAGTCTTCGCTCGGGGACGTGGACAGGTTGCGCGCCCCGGTTCCGTCGCTCAGCGCGACGTACACTTCCTGGTCCCGGGTTTCGCCCGTGCGCGCGGTCCAGGCAATGTGCGGCCCGCGTGGTGACCAGGCGGCTTCGGTGACGGCGTGCGCGGACGAAGTATCGAGCGCGATCCGCCGGTCGGGGCTTTCGAGCGAGTGGGCATGCAGCGACGCGTGGTATGCGCCGCTCCCGTCCGAGGCGTGGATGACGAGGAGCCAGCGACTGTCCGGGGACCAACCGGCCGCGGTGTTGTCACCGAACGCATCGCCGACGGAGACCGTATCCGTCTGGTCGCGGCTGATCACGTGGACGCGTGTTCCTGCCGGCGTGATCCGCTCTATGGCCACCAGCCGGCCGTCCGGGCTTACGCGGGGGTTGACCCACGGGAGAGATACTGCCGTGACCCATTGCGGATCATCACCGGCGTTCGCGGCACCGGCGAGCGACGCTGCCGGCAGCATCGAGCCCGTCACCGAATAGCTCCTGCTTCCGCGCGTGCCGACCCTCTCCCTTACCACGACCGTGTCGGAGAGCACGGTGCCGCGCGCTCCCGCGCCGAGCCCCTGAGCGCGGTACACGGTCGCGGCGGCGAACGCGAGAAGCGCCACGCCCAGCGCCAGCGGCAGCACGCGTTTGGCCTGTTTGATGACGATGGTTGGCGTCGGCGGGGCCTGCGCGCTCGCGCGCGGCTCGGCGGCAGCGGGTGCGGTTTTCGGCTTCCGGACGTCGCGGCTCCCGGGGATGCGTCGGCGGCCGCGGCCGAACGCGGTGCGAAGCGATTCGACGGCGCTCCGGTCCTGGTTGTTGAACGCGGTCTCCGCGGCGAGGGTCAACAGCTCCGCGAGTTCGTCGTGCGCGCCGGATGCAGCGGCATCGTGGATCGCGGCGCGCGCGTGCTTGTGCGCGGCGGAGGGCTGGCCGGCCGTCGCATACAGTCGCGCCAGCTCGGCGTGCGACGCGCCCGGTTCCGACGCGACGGCGTCGGCCGTCCACCCCGCGAGCAACGCGCGCCCTGCCGAGCCCGTGCTGTCCAGCGCGAGACCGGCGAGCACGTCGTGCGCCGGGGCGATTCCTCCGCGCCGCTGCACCACCAGACCGCGCTGCTCGAGCGTGACGGCCGCGTCGAACGCATCCGGTTCGGGCAGATGGGTGGCCGCGGACAGGAGTCGCAGCGGCGCCGGCCGCTCCAGGAGAGCGCACGCCAGAAAAAGTCTTTGCTCCGGTGGCGAGCAGCCCTGCAATCGAGCCCACAGCGCGGCCGCCAGCTCAGTGGGCAGGTTGGCCAGTGGCTCGCCGCGCCTGGCGCGCCGCAGCAGATCGAGCGCGCGGAACGGATTGCCCTCCGCCATTCGGGTGATCGTCGCCAGCGTGTCCGCGTCCGGGTCCCCGCCCGTGGCGACGGAGGCCAGCAGCCGTTCCACCGCGTTTTGCGTCAGCGGCTCGAGCTCGATGCTCTCGCGAGCAGCTTGTGCCGGCGCAGGGCCACGCGCGCCGGCGACCTGAGCCGGCGAAAAGCGCTCCGTCACGTGCGGGGGGGCCTCGGCGGGCCGGCAGCTGAGCACGAACAGGACGGGTGATGCGGCGAGCCGGCCCGTGAGGAAATGCAGCAGCTCCGCGCTGGACCGCGAGGAGTGGTGGAGATCCTCCAGGATGAGACACACGGGCTGCTCGTACGCGACGGCATCGATCAGCGCGGCCACGCCGTCGTAGAATCGAACGCGGGCAGCTTCGTCATCAATTGCGGTCGCTTCAGGCAGGTCGAACTGGTCGCGAATCTCCGGCAGGAGTCGCGCGGCCTCCGCGAGCAGATGCCGGCTGGCGCCGGCTATGCCGGGGGCGGTGACCGCCGGGCGCAAGGCGTCTGCCAGGGCGGCGTATGGGATTGCGCGGTTCCCGTGCCGCTCCTGCCCCCACAGGATGAGTGCCGGCCCGAACGCCTGAATGCGCTGCGCGAGCTCCGCGATCAACCTCGTCCTGCCGATTCCGGGCGGCCCGGTGACCACTACGGTCGCGCCGCTCCGCTCCACGCCGCGCCAGAAGGCCAGCAGCTTGCCGAGCTCCTTGTCGCGTCCGACGAATTCGGTCTCCACGAGCTGGTCCGCGGTTTCACCGGGTCTGGCCACGGTGGCCGGCGCTTCGTTGAGCAACCGGGTCAACATTGCGCGCACGCCGGCGGAAGGTTTCTCGCCCAGCTCCGATTCGAGCCGCGTGGAGTGCTGCGTGAGAACCGAAATCGCTTCGGGTTTTCGCCCGGCCCCCGCCAGAATTTTCGCTTCCAGGAGTGCCGAGTCCGGATCGAGCGGCGCTGTGCGCGAGAGCCTCGCTGCGTGCGCTGCCGCCAGCGCGGTGTCCCCGGATTCGAGCGCGCGGTTGGCCGCGATAGCGAGCGCGCTGCGGAACTGCGCCTCGAATCGTTCCCGACGCGAGTCCGCCCAGTGCTGGAAATCGCTCGAAGCGACATCGAGTCCGTCGAGGAAAGGCCCGCGGTAGAGTGCGATGGCCCGCTCCGGATCGGATGCGACCGTTGCGCCGAACTCGAGGGCGTCGCACCAGACCGCGCCGGCGGGATCGATCTTGATCCGGTCCCGGTCCGACGCCAGGGAATCCGAGCCCAGTGCTCCTCGCAATCTGTGCAGGGTCTGGCGGAAGGCGTTGCGAGCCTTGTCGTCCGGAGTCTCTGGCCAGAACAGCGCTACCAGCTCCTCGCGAGTAGCCGAGCCGGTGATGACCACATAAGCGAGCATGGCCAGCGGCTTGCCTGGCCCCATCCCCGGTACCGGGCGGCCATCGTCGTCCTGTAACGAAGGAGCCCCGAGAAGAAAAAGCTTCCGGGATGGGGTCACGCGAGCGCTCTCTGGTGTGACATTGGCGTTCGGCTAATATAACGTTCCGGTCACGACGCTGTCGCACCGTGCCGCAACCGCAATAGCACCAATGAGTTTGTTATTGCGGCTTTGGCGAATCCGCCCTACTTTCGTGTCGCTACGGCCAGCGACCGACCGTAGGTGCCGTTGTCATGTGCGGGGGTCCGGTTGTAATGGCCTGGTGACGGCGGGCGTGTATAGTGCGCACCGAAGCATGTTGACAACCGCTCACACTCCGGGATGGATGACAATGAAGTCGCGGCGCAAGGGATTCACGCTGGCCGAGGTTCTCGTGACGATCGCGATCATCGCGACGCTGGCGGCGGTGCTGTTGCCGGCGTTGAACAGCCAGCTCTCGAAGGGTGAGGCAACCCGGGGATCAACGGACCTGCTGGCGGTGCAGACCGCGATCAACACGTTCGTGACGGACGTTCGGCGGTATCCCGCGTCGCTCACGCAGCTGGCTTCGCCGATCACCGGCTTGATCGACATCAACGGGAACACGTATTCGGTCGGGCTGGCCAATCGGTGGAAGGGTCCGTACCTGGCGAAGGCGCTGACGACCGGCGGTGAGCTGTCGACCGGGTTCGGGGCGAACATCCTGGGTCCGTTCGTTCCAGGCTTGTACAACGGAATTCAGTACGTCAGGGTTGACGTCTCGCCGATCACTCCCACGGACTTCAATCGACTGGACGAGATAATCGACGAGACAGTGAGCTCGAGTACGGGGCAACTGCAGTACAACGCGGTATCCAGCGTGGCGCAGTTTTTCGCCATCCCGATTCAGTAACCATACAGCTTATCCAGGAGCAGACAATGAAATCCAGGCAGACGCGCGGCGGCTTCACGCTCGCGGAAGTTCTCGTAACGATCGCCATCCTGGCCACTTTGGCTGCGGTGCTGCTGCCGGCGCTGATGGGGCAGATCTCCAAGGGGGACGCCACCCGGACTGCTAACGATCTGGTGGCGCTGCAGACCGGGATCAGCACGTTTGCGTCGGACGTGAAGCGATACCCGAGCAGCGTCGGCCACCTGGTGACGGCGGTCACCAATTCCGACTTCGACATCAACGTCGTCGCATATACGGCCGGACTCGCGAGCCAGTGGAAGGGGCCGTACATCACGAAGGAACCGTTCTCTCCGGGTGACAGTCTTCGTACCGGGTCGGGCGGCACGATCCAGGGTCCGTTAGTGAAGAGCAACTATAACGGCATAGAGTATGTCACGATCCAGGTTAAAAACCTCAATACCGAGGCCTTCGACGATGTTGACCGGATCGTAGATGAAATCGCCAGCTCCACCACGGGCCGGTTCGTGCTGAGCGGGGCGGACGCGCTCTATCGGGCCGTACCGATCCAGTAACCCGGCTTCCATCCGGGTGGTTGTTTCAAGGGGGCCGCGCGAGCGGCCTTTCTTGTCGGTGCGGCGTGACCGGCTCGCTCCAAGGCCAATAGACGGTCAAAAGATGCGGTCAATTCGACCGGATAAAGACCTTTCGGGAGCACTCCGTCGGCCCGGAAACGGCTCTCTGACTCACACAACGGGTATTACCAACCGAAACTTGGCGTGGTAAAGATCGTCACTCGTTGGGGATGGCTGGACCTGGACGCTTCGCGTAACAGCACGGCGTCCGCTGCTGACACCGATGTAACGGGCCCGCACTACCATCCGCCTGCACTCAGCGAACGCCGTCTGATTTCTCAGACCGTTCGCATCCGCGCCTTCACCGCTTCAGGTGAGCGCGACACGTAATTGGACTACGAGGAGGAAGGATGAAGAAGGTCGCGAAGATGGTGCGGAAGGGCTTCACGCTTATTGAAATTTTGGTGACCTTGCTGATCCTGTCGATCCTGGTCGCGATTCTCGCGCCGGGCGTGATCGGGCAGTTGGGCAAGGAGGATCCGGTTCGGGTCGCGGCCGATCTGACGAATATCAAGACGGGCATCAACCTGTTCCGTATTAACATGCGGCCGCAGTTCCCGGGTGACCTGGAGGATCTCGCGTATGCGCCAGCCACGAGCGGAGACTCGGCTTTCGGTGGCGGATCCTTCAGCTCGAATACCGCTTGGAAGGGCCCGTACATCGATGCGTCCATCATTGAGAAGAACACTCAGGTCGATTCGACCGCGATACCGACAGCCTTCGGCGCGACTATCAATGCGAAACTTCGCCGGTGCTTCGCCGCCACGAGCGCGTGCACCCTCGATCAGCAAACGGGCATTGGCGGCTTCGTCTCCGTGGTCATCAACGGGCTTGATGCCGCGAAGTTCGCGGCGATCAACGACCTGATCGACGGGGAAGGCGAATTGGCCCCCAGCACTACCGGCAAGTTCCGGGAGGGAAGCGCGGCTACCCAGGCAGTTTATTACGCGGTTCCGATCAACTAAGCTCCGCTTGAGTTTTGAAGAGCGGCCGCCGGGTTGTCCGGCGGCCGTTTTTTTCATTAGCCGGCCTCATGAGTGCCGATAACGTCCGCTAGGAGTTTACGATTGGTGGCGGTCGCGCGGTGGTTGTTGCATGCCACCGTGCTGGTCCCGTTGATTCTCATTCCAGGCTTTTACTTCGCGTTCGTCACCACCCGGGCCGTTTACTTCCGGGTTCTCGTCGAGCTCGCTACCGCCGTCCTCGTAGTTCTGCTTCTTCGGCACGAGACCAAGCTTGACCGGCGCGACTGGATATTCTGGGCACTCGTCGCCTTCCTCGGCGCGAACACGCTCGCCGCGATCGTCGGCCCGTCGCCGCTCCGCAGCGTGTTCGGAGATTTCGAGAGGATGGGGGGCGTATGGAGCTGGCTCCACTTCCTCGCGTACTACGTCGCGCTGCGCACCTTCTTCGATTCCACGGAGTGGGTGCGCTATTTCCGGAACGTCGTCGTCGTCGGCGCCGTCGTGTCCCTGCTCGCCCTGATCCAGTACCGCGGCGATGTCCTCGGTCTCGGATTCAAAGGTGCGGACGCGGGCGCGACACTGGGGAACCCGGGCTTCCTCGCGGCTTACCTGCTGGGTACCGTCGCCGTGGCGCTGTTGCTCGCGCGCCGCTCGCATGGCATCGCCCGGCTCGGGTACTTCGCCCTCGTCCCGCTCTTCGTAGCTACCATCGTTCTCTCGGCGAACCGCAGCTCGCTCGTTGGCGGCTTGGCGGGAGTGGCCTTCGGCTTTCTGGTGTACTGGCGGCTGACTTCCCGTCTCACGCCCATGCGCGCCGCAGCAGCCGGAGCGTTCGTGTTCGTCGTGGCGATGCTCCCCCTCCTGGCGCGCACTTCCCCGGCTCGCGCCGCTGCGGCCAGCGTCCCTGTCCTGAGCAGGCTGGCCGGCACGAGCGCGACCGGCGACCCGAGCCGCGTCACGCAATGGCAGGCCGCGCTCGGCGGAATCCGACAGCGGCCGCTGTTCGGCTACGGCCCCGAGAACTACCACCTCGTCTGGAGCGAGAATTTCCAGCCGGAGATGTACGGCGTCCTGGGCAGCGACGATCGCTGGGACCGGGCCCACAACGCTTACCTCGATGCCTTCACGTCCGCCGGCGTCCTCGGCTTCGCGGCGCTCGTCGCCATCTGGCTCCTGCTCTTTCGCGCAGTCACGAAGCGCAGGACCGGGCACGAGCTCGACCCGGGTGACGCGGCGATCGCCGCCGGTTTCTTCGCCGCGTACGCGTTCTTCCTTTTCTTCTGGTTTTTCGATCTCAATTCGACCTTTCTCTGGCTGGCGCTGGCGGCGTTCGTCACCGGCGCCGCAGGATCCAGCCATCTGCTTCAATTCGGGACGCGCCGCGAGCCGCGCTGGCAGACCAACGTCGTGCTCGGCGCCGGCGGGCTCGTGCTTGCGGCCGCGCTCTACATCCATGCGTTCGAAACACTCCGCACCCTCCGCGTTTTGCATCATGCGGAGGAACGCGATCGACCCGTCCGGTTGGCACTCCGGGATTTTCAGGCGGTCTTCAGCTCGCCCGCTCCGGCGACCTATCACGCTTACCTGCAGTACTCGAGCTATCTCCGCTGGCTCCAGCCGCATTTCGACGACATACGGTCCGACCCGCGCACCGCCGCCGCGATGGACAGCTCACTCGCGCTGGCGTTCCGCGCGGTCGAGCAGGAGATCAAACGCGATCCGCTGAACGAACGCCTTGCGATCCAGAAAGGGCGCATCGCGTTGCTCGCCGCCTCGTACTACAGGGACGCTCGCTATTCCGTCCCGGCGCTCGAGAGCTTCCAGCGGGCTGTCGAGCTTGCGCCGCGGCGCGTGCAGCCTCGACTCGTGCTTGGCAACGTCCTGCTCGTCGGCGGGTACCCGCAGCTTGCGCTGCGAGAGTTCGAAGGGGCATATGCGGCATATCCGCCGCTCGGCCAGACTCACGCGTACATCGGTGAGGCCTACTTCGCGCTCGGGCGCTACGTCGACGCAGCCGCGTGGCTCAAGAGCGCGTCGGAGCGCGGCTTCGAGCCGCGTCCCGAGCTAATCGCCGAGGTCCTCGGGACAACGCTCCGGTGGGGATACCACGAGCCCGCCGCCGAGCTTGGCACGGCGTACTTGTACAGACGCCATGGTCCGTTCTTTCTCTGGCACGTCAGCCGCCCACAGATCGAACGCTTGCGAAACGACCGCGAAGTCATCGCGCTGACCCAGCGGGCGCTGGACGCGGCGCACCGACCGGAAGCCGCCGCACTGTCAGCCGCCTCCGGTGCGGCGTGCGCTCCGCTTCCACCGCTGACCAGGCTGGCACCCCTCACTTCGGCGCCTGCATTGCAAGGTGAGGGTACCGACTGCGGTCCGATCCGGTGGATCAGGGATCGGTGACGAACAGCACCGGCTTCGACTTCACGATCCACTCGGCCAGTTTCGCGCTCACGCCGAAACGCGCGCTGATCACCGCGGCGGGAGCGGTGTTGACGTTCACCGGCGGCTGATGGAACACGGACTCCGGCCACGGCTTCTCGATGCCGGTCTCCACCGCCAGCCCGGCCGCGTCGATCACGGCGAGTAGGGCCTCCACAGCCGGCAGATTCTCGAACCGCACCGCCACAGTTCCCCGCACAGTGCTGTCCATCACGACGCTCAAGCCCGCGATCTCCGCCAGCGCCGGAATCAGCACCCGAACGTCCGCGCGCGACGCGTTGAGCGTCACTCGAGGTTGCGCGCCGGCGGGTTCGCCGACCGCCGGGGGAGCGGTGATGATGCTCACCTCCTCGACCGGCAGCGGCGGCAGTTCCGCGCCCGGGCGCGGTAGCGGCGTGATGGTCGGCGCGCAGGCCAGGGCTACCAGAGCCGACGCCGCGGCGAGAGCCCTCACTGCCCCATCCGCGCGAGCCTGTTGCGCACTGCCTGCTCCAGCGCGGGGAAGCGGCCACCCGCGGTAGCGAGAAAGAGCCGGTACTCGCGGGCGGCTGCGCCGCGATCGTTCTGCTTCTCCAGCACCCTGCCAAGCTCGTAGTGCGCTTCGGCCATCGCCGGCTCCGCGCGAACGGCTTCCTCCAGCAGCGTGCGCGCGTCGGCAACGGCACCGGCTTTGTGCAGCTCGATCGCCAGGTTGACCTTCGCGCCGGAGTTGGCAGGATCGAGCCGAACCGCTTCGTGGAGCGCGATCATCGCATCCTGAGCCCGGCCCTGCTGGGCGAGCACGAGCCCGAGGTTGTTCCAGGCGGGAGCGAAGCTCCGGTCTATTTCGGTCGCGGTGCGAAATGCTCCCTCGGCGCCCGACAGGTCATTGAGGGAGCGGTAAACCGTTCCGAGATTGTTCCACAGCTCGAGACTGCGCGGCTGCTCGTACGTCGCCTGCAGATATCGGTTCTTCGCGGTCTCGTAATCGCCGCGCCGTTGCGCCGCGAGTCCCTGCTCGAACAAGCCGCCGCCCTGAGATCCCTGGATCGGGCGGTCCACGGTGATCTGCAGTCGCCCGCCAGAGCTGCTTCCCGACCGGACGGGGGAATTGGCCGCGATCGCCGGCAGCGGGTCGTCCGTGTCTCCCAGGTCGTCCCGCGGCTGCGGCGCCGGCACTCTGCGCGCGGGAGCGCGCGAGGCCGTCCGCGCCGGCGGCTCGTCCGCGTATTCTTCGAGATCGTCCGGCACCGCGAGATCTTCAGCAGTCGTGTCCAGCAGCGCGAGCCCGCCCGGATCGCCGGGCGTCTCGAGCACCAGCGTGGCCGGAGCCGAATCGGGGAACTGCGCGAGCGCGGGCGACCGCGTGTCGGGCCGGCGCGACGAGCTGAACATCACCACCAGCGCGGTCAGCGCGATCGCCGCCGTCGCCACACCAAGCCCGATGGCGAGCGGCGATACGATCGGCTCGCCCGAGCCGCGGGTTGGAAAGCGGAACGGGAAATATCCCTGCTGCTGCTGGGCGCGCGCCGGCGGCGTGACGCGCCGCGCCTTCTCCTTTTGCGCGGCCTTGAGGGCATCGGCTATGAGGCTCATATGGGTGGCAGCCCCGGCACGACGATCAACCCCGCGCCATGCAGCGCCAGCAGCGACACCGCGATCAGGGCGAGCAGAAACAGCACCAGCCCGGCGATGAACATCAGCTTCATCCGCCGCTGCCTTCTCTCGGGAGTGGGATCAGCCTCGTCGCCGCGCAGCGACGCGACGGCCTGCTTCACCTCGGGGACGCCGATCTTCTGCGTCTGCGAGACGAACCCGGCGAGCAGCGCCTGATCGCATATGGCGTTGATCCTGCGCGGAATGCCGTGCGCCGCCTTGTAGATCGCGCTGATCGCGGGCCCGGTGAACTCGAGGCGGCCGCGCGCGCCGGCGACGTTGAGCCGGTGATAGATGTACCGCTTCGTCTCGTCGAGGTTGAGGAACGTGAGCGCCGAGCGCACGGAAACTCGCTGGCTGAGCTGCGCCATCCCCGGCATCTTGAGCCGCTGGCTCAGCTCGGGCTGGCCTACGAGCACTATCTGGATGAGCTTCTCATCGGCGGTCTCGAGATTCGACAGGACGCGGATCTGCTCGAGGAATTCCGAAGAGAGGTGCTGCGCTTCGTCGAAGATCGCCACGCACGTCCGGCCCGCGGCCAGCTGCTCGAGGAAGAACTTGTTGAGCCTGCTCAACAGCTCGTTGCGCGGCGCGTTATCCTGGTACTCGACGCCGAACTCGGTGAGCAGCGCCTGCAGCATCTCGGGCCCGTTCAGGAACGGGTTGAAGATCAGCGCCGAGCGGTGCTTGTCGGGGTCCAGCTTCTCCAGCAGGTCGCGCGACAGCGTGGTCTTGCCGGTCCCGGGCAGGCCGGTGAGGAGCATGAACCCCTCTTTGCGGTCTATGCCGTAGGTGAGCTCGTCCAGCGCCGTTCTGTATCGGTCCGAATAGAAGACGTACCGCGGGCTCGGCGTGAGTGAGAACGGGCGCTCGGTGAGACCATAGAACTGCTCGTACATCCTCTATCGGCCGGCGGTTTGCTGGGCTCCCACGATGATCGTGGGGGTAAGGAAGATCACGAGCTCGTCCTTCTCCTCGACGTCCGACCGCCCGCCGAACAGCCCGCCTATGCCGGGGACGCGGCTGAGCCCGGGAACGCCGGTCCGCGTGCGGTCGCGTCTCGTCTGGGTCAACCCGCCGATCACTATCGTCTCGCCGCCGCGCACTCGCGCCATCGTGTCGGTTTCGCGCCGCGTAATGACGGGCGCGGTGATCCTCCCGCCCTCCGGCGTGATGAACTCTTCTACGCGTGACACTTCGCTGAGCTGCGGACGAATCTGCATCGTGATGACGTTGTCGGCTCCTATCTGGGCCAGCACGTTCAATACGATCCCGACCGATACTTGCTGCGGCTGCACCTGAGAAGTGAGCACTACCGAGCCGCCGGTGCCTACTACCGGTGTTTGTGTCACTGCGAAGAAGACTTCCGCACTGGTGGCATCGAAGACAGCCATCTGGTTGTTCAGCGCGGTGATCATGGGGCTCGAGAGCACCGCCACTTCACCCTGACTCTCGAGCGCTTCGAGGGCGATGCTGACCTGCGACGTTCCGCCACCGAGAGTGATGGAAAACGTGTTCGTCTGCGAGACCGGCGCGCCGATGTTGAGCCGGGCCTTGCTCGTCAAGAGCTGCCAGTTGATGCCGAACCGGAACTCCCTGTTCAGCGATACGCGAACGATCTTCGCCTCGACGAGGACCTGTCGCTGGACCGACGCCTGGAATGAGGCGATGTACGACTCGACCAGATCGAGAGTGGAGGGTGGGGCCGTGACGAAGATGCTACCCGCGAGCGGATTGATGATGAGCCGGCGGCCATCGCCCGACGTCTTTGCCGTCGCGCCCGGCGCGCCGGCGGCGATACCGAGCACTGAGCTCGCCGCATTTATCGGAGCGATCCCGGTCGTGCCTTCGGCCGTCGCCGCCGACACGATCTGGCGCGCACTGTCGGACGTGATGTCATAAAACACGAGCGCTTCCAACGCGATGCGGACGTCCTGCCAAAGATTCGCCGCGGTGGTGCTGGAGATCTGCGAGCCGCCTCCACCTCCGCCGACCTGCTGTCCCCCGAGCTGCTGCCCGCCAAGTTGCTGGCCGCCAAGTTGCTGGCCGCCGACTCCGCCCGTGCTGAGTCCGCTGGTCACCACCGTCTGCGTGGCGGAGATCCGGCTCAGCGACACGTAGTCCAGCGAAAAGGTCTTCGACTGCATGCGCGAACCTGTGACACGCAGCACTCCGCCCTGGATCTGATACGCGTACGAATGCCGCGCGAGGAGACTCGCCAGCGCTTCGTCGAGCGTGACGTTTTCCAGCCGCGTGTTCACCAGCCCGTGCACGTCGGGGTCGATCTCGAGACCGAGGCCGAAGCTCTGCGCCAGTCCGCGAAGCGCCGTGCGAAGATCCTGCTCCACGGCATCGAACCGCTGGATCCGGGGCGCGGACCGGCCGCCCTCCGCGACCTGCGCAACGGGGAGCGCGGGCAAGGCGTCGACCCGGTCGTTCGCGCCGGCAACGTCGGCGACGTCTGCGGCGGTGCGCGTGCCCTCCGTCGCGCGCGGCGCGCTGGCACACGCGTTCGCCGCCAGAACGATCGCCGCGAACGCGATCGAGAACCTCAACGCTCGTTCCGTTCCGGTCGAGCTGATCCCAAGCATCACTGCCTCACCTATTCAAGGAGATGACTCTCCGAACACCACCAGACTCCTGCAACACCACCCGATCCGATTGGATCTCCAAGATCCGCGCGCCGCCCGGCAGCGTGGAGCCCACGACCACGACAGAATCGTTGACCACCGCCATGCGCTGAGCGTCCGTCAGCAGAATCGCGCTCACAACCCATCGCGGCCGTGCCGGACCCGCCGGCGCGGACGACCCGCCGGAATTCCGCTCCCGCGGCGCGGGCTGCGCGTAGTAGTCGTCCCGCACGAACAGCTCGGCGGCCTGGCCCTGCCCGCGCGCCGGCGTGAGCGCGATCGGCCGCAGGTACCGCCCCAGCGAATCGAGCGCGGACGGAGCGATGTAGCTCTTCGGCGCGCGTACGACCGCGGCAGCCGCGGCGTTTGTGCGCCAGGCCACCCCGAACGCAACGATCACCCCCGCCGCGATGGCGAGCCAAATGTAATTGGAATGGTCCGAACTGTCGCCCTTAATTTTGCGGCCCTCCGGCAGGGTGATACACCGCGAGATGAAAAGTTGCCTTCAGTTGGTCGGTGTGGCCGGAAATGGAAAGCGATGTGATCTCCGTTGCCGGCGGAAGCCGCAGTATCACGCGCGCCAGGGCCGGCACCGTCCCGTTGGCCTCGAGCCGCAGGCCGAACGTGCCCGGCTCGAACGTGAGATCGCCCATCCTGCGGGTATCGGCCAGGCCGACGGAGTCGGGCGGAATGAAGCTCGCCTTCACCGTTGACATGCCGGCGACTTCCGCGATGCGCGATACGGTCTGCGCCAGCGACACCTTCGTGGCTTCCGGCGCTCCGAAAGCGGCGGCTTCCTCGGTCGTGCGCGCCCATTCCTCGGTTTCTCCGATGGTCGCGGGGACGAACTGTCGGGAAAACCGTGTCGCCGTTTCACCGATGGCGGCGGCCTCCCAAGTCGCTGCGCGCGCCTCCTTGGTCGTGCGCAGCGCGGAACACGACGTCCACGCGGACATCGCCACGACGAGTGTGGTCACGCCGAGCAGCCTGGCCGCGTGGCGATTTCTGGAGAGGTACGCGCCCACGTCCGCGAGCTTCAGGTCTTTCATGGAACGGCCGCCACGGTGAAGCTGATTCGAAAGCTGCCGGACATCTCGCCCTCGCCGGAACCGTACTCGAACGCGCTCATGTTGAAGGACTGGAGCGGGATTCTCGCCGGTAGCTCACGCGAGAAGTCGGCGACGCCCTCCAGCACGTCCGCGCCGGTAGATCCCACGGCGGTTCCGGCGAGGTCCACCCTCCAGCCTTCGCTCGTGCGCGTCAAGCTCGCGCTGCTCAGGCCGACGTTCAACGGCTGAGCCAGGCGGATGCCGTTGATCAGCCGCGCGAGTTGCTGTCGGCTGGCATAGTGCTCCTGAGTCGCGGCAATGCGTTCCATGTTCGCGCGCCGCTCGGCGATCACGTCCATGGCCGGCGCGATGCTCGCCATCCGCGCGTCGGCGGCGGCGCGCTCCGTCCGCAGCTCGCCCGCGGCCCGCGTGGCCGCCACCGACGAGAACGCCGCCGTCATGATCGCGAGCGCGCACACCGCGCCCGCGGCCATCGTCAGGCTGCGGGCTCGCCGCCTGGCCGCATCCCGGCTGACGTCCCCGGGCGACGGGTAAAAGACCATCTCGGGATTCGATTCCGCATTGAGGATGCTGCCCAGCGCGGCGATCGCCGCCGCCGGCCCCACGGCTGGCGCCAACGGCACAACCTCCATGTTCAGGGCGGCGTTGAGCACCGCGTCCACGTGCGAGTGGTCGGCGGGATCGGCCGCGACGAAGATCCTGCCGATGTCCGCGCCCCGGAAGTGTTGTCGCATGTACATGCGGGCACGGCCTACCTGGTCGATCACGGTCTGAACGTCGACTGAGGACAGACCCTCCTCGAAGGTCGGCGGCTCTGATATGAACCGCACGTCGCCGCCCTGAAACACTCCGATGACCGGCGACCCCTGCAGCATGATCGCCAGCGCGGCCGGCTGCGGCGAGCCGTTAACCTCTCGACACAGCCGCGCCATCGCCTGCGGCACGACGGTCAGGTGCTCCAGCCGGATCCCCGCGCGTTCGAGCGTCGCGGCGACGGTGCTCACGACATGCCGCGGCGCCGCGGCCGCGAATATCGCAAGCGGGAGACTCTCGCCGGTGGCGGTGCTGCGCCGCTCAGGCATCCCCTTCTTCGCTGCCGCCGGCGCGGGCCGTCCCGTGCGGCGATCGATGCTACCGCCCAGCGCGAAGCCGACGAGCGGGTCCTCGATGTCGGGAAACATTCTCCGCATCTCGCGATCGATGATCGGCGCGAGCACGTCAGCGCCCGCGGGCGGCAGCGTCAAGAGCTGGTAGGAAATGCCGAATCCACGAATGGCCGCGGTGACCTGAGCTTTATCCCGTCCCGCCGCCGGCCGGATCAGCTCCACGAGGGCATCGCTCGCTTCCTCGACGCTCGGCATGCTGCGCGCGACGCTCATGTGGTTCATGATCTCGACGCCGGCGGCCTGCCGCACATACTCGATCACGTACACGCGATCGGGACCTATCAGCGCTCCGAACCGCCGCGCGGAAGGCTTGTTCATCGCCGGCCGATGGAATCGTAGATGCCGAGGATGGGGAGGATGATCGCGAGCGCAACGAGCAGAACCCCCCCCCCATGAACACGATGAGCAGCGGCTGCAATCCCGTGACCATCCGCTTCACCGCGGCGGGTACTTCACGCTCGTAGTAGACAGACGTGCGCTGGAGGGCGTCGTCCAGGTGGCCGGTGACCTCCCCGAGCGTGATGCTCCGCAGCACTATGGGTGGGAACAGCGGCGACGCTCCGAACGCGATGCCGAGGGACTCGCCGCCGGTGACTCCCTCGCGCACGCCGTCGATCGCGCGCGCGATAGCCCGGTTCCGCACCATATTGGCGGTCAGCTTGAGCGACAGGATGATGTCTAATCCGGTCCTGTAAAAGAGCGAGAGGTACGTGACGAGCCGGGCCATGTTGATCTGGAGGATGAGCTCGCCGAAGAGAGGCACGCGCAGCACCGCCGCGTCGATCGCGGTCGCGATGTCCTCCTGCCGGCGCGCGACCGCGAGAAGCAGCGCCGCGCCGACCGCCGCCGCCACTCCGACCAGCCAGAAGTCGCGGATGACCTCGGACGCGCCGATGACGAGCCTCGTAGCGAGCGGAAGCTCCACGGCTCGCGAGGTAAGAATCGGAATCAGACGCGGAAAGACGAATCCCACGAGCACGAGCAGCAGGCCGATGATCGCCACCACGATGATGATCGGATACGTGACGGCTTGCCGGATCTGCGATCCGAGGGCTTCCTGCCAGTCCAGGTGCTTCACGAGCTGTTCCAGGACGAAGTCGAGCTGTCCGCTCGCCTCGCCCGCCTCGACGGTGCTCACGTAGAACGAATCGAAGGCCTTCGGGTGCTCGCGCATCGCCTCCGAGAGGCTCTTTCCCTCGAGCGACATCGTGTCGCGCATCTCCGCGACGATCTTCCGCAACAGCTTGGATTCCAGCCGGGGCTCGACGTCGGTCAGCGTCGTCATGATCGGCAAGCCGACTTGCGCGGATCCGGCCATGTACTCGATGAGCGCGAGCAGCTGCTTGCGCGGCACCTTGCCGTCCGCCTTCCTGGCCGGCGCCGGCTTTTCCGCGGGACGGCTGCGCACGAGATACGCGCCGTTCTCCCGGAGGCGCTCGGCGAGATCCTCCTCGCTCGTCGCCGCCATCGTTGCCTTCTCGACCTGGCCGGTCGAGGTCAGGGCTTCGTACCAGAAATGCGGCAACGTCGGTTCCCTAGGCCGCGATCACGCGGATCAGCTCGTCCAGACTGGTCACGCCGGCTTTGACCTTGGCGATTCCGTCGTCGAACATCGTCGGGCGGCCCGACACGCGGTGGATCTCTTCCGCGGGCCTGCGCTCGTAGATCACGCTCGAGAGGTTGTCGTCCACCGGCAGGAACTCGAAGATGCCGATCCGGCCGCGATAGCCGGTCTGCCGGCAGTTGACGCATCCCTTCGGTCCCCAGAGCGGCTCGTCGTCCAGCCCGTGCCGCTGGCGAACCACCTCGGGCACTTCGATCACCGTCTTGCACTTGTCGCACAGCACGCGCACGAGCCGCTGGGAGATCACGAGCTGCATCGAGGACGCCAGCACGAACGGCTCCGCCCCCATGTCGATCAGCCGCGGGATGGCCCCCGCGGCGGTCGTCGTGTGCAAGGTGGTGAGCACGAGGTGGCCGGTGAGCGCGGCACTGAGCGCTATCTGCAGCGTGTCCTTGTCGCGGATCTCGCCGACGAGAATGATGTCCGGATCGTGCCGCAGGATGGAGCGCAGGCCGGAGGAGAACGTGAGTCCCGCGCGCACGTTGATCTGCGACTGCCGTACCGTCGCCAGCTCGTACTCCACGGGATCCTCGAGAGTGATGATGCACCGCTCGTTCGTATTCAGCTCGGACAGCACCGAGTACAGCGTGGTCGTCTTTCCCGATCCGGTAGGACCGGTGACCGGGATCAAGCCGTTCGGCCGCTGCATGACCTGGCGCAAAAGCGCGAGATCGTCGGGCGCGATGCCGAGCGCCTCCAGCTTGAGCGCCGTGCGCCCGCGGTCCAGGATGCGGAGCACCACGTCTTCGCCGTAGATGGTCGGATACGTGGACACGCGGATGTCCACGTCGGTCGAGCCCACGGTCGTGCGGATCCGGCCGTCCTGCGGCAGCCGCGTCTCGGCGATGTCCACTCCCGCCATGATCTTGATCCGGCTCAGCAGCGGGGCCTGCACGTTCTTGGGGTACGCGCCCGCGTCCTGCAGCAGCCCGTCCACCCGGTAGCGGATCCGGGTTTCGTGCTCGATGGGCTCGATGTGCACGTCGGTCGCGCCCAGCTCGACGCCACGCTTGATGATCCCTTCCGCGAGCGCCGCTGCGTTCACCGTGTCGCCACCCACGTCCTGCTCGATGACCTGGATCGGCGCGGGGGCGTATGCCGGCTGCTGCGGCCGCGCTGCCGGCGGCGGCGCGACGATCGGCTTGCCGTCGTACGCGCGCGCGATCATCGCGGTGATGCTGTCGCGCCGCGCGGCCACGACACGGATGGGACGCCGCGCGGCGCGCTCGACGGCGGTGACCGCCTCGATCTGAAACGGATCCGCCATGGCGACGAGCAGCCGGCCGTTGTCGTCCCGCAGCGGGAGGGCGGCGTACTTGGTCGCGATGTTGCCGGGCAGCGACGCGACGGCCGCCGGATCCAGCGTGACATCCTGCATCGTGACGTACGGGATGCCCGCGTCCGCGCACAGCGTGCGCACGAGCGAATCGTCGTCCAGATAGCCGAGCTTGACCAGCGTCTTGCCCAGCGTCTCACCGGTGGCAGCGTGGACCTGCAGGCCCTTCTCGAGTTGTTGTTTGTTGATGAGGCCGGCTTCGATCAGCCGCTCACCTATCCGCGCGCGTGGCGCCATGGCGGCTCGGGAGTGATTGCGCTGTCAAAGAAACGGCGTAGAGCCGCGATGCGCAACAAGAATTTTGCTCTATAGAAAGGGCCGCCCCCAGCGGGCAGCGGAACCCGGTATCTCACTTCGGCGCTACGCGAGCAACTGCGCTCGCTAAGACGCGCCTGCGTGAGACACCAGGTCCCGCTGCTAGCTGCTAGCTGCTAGCTGCCCCCCTCGGTGCACTCGCAACCCCGCCACGCGCCTGCCGTCCATCGCCACGATCTCCAGCTCTCCCTCCGGGAAAGCCACGCGATCGCCGACGCGCGGGAGGCGGCCGAGCTTCGCGAACGCGTACCCGCCCAGCGTGGAGTACTCGCCCTCGGGAATGTCGAGCTTGTGGTCCGAGCGCACGTCGATGAGCGACAACGAGCCCGCCAGCTCGAGCACGCCGCCCTCCTCGAACGAGTCGCGCGCGGCCAGGTCGTACTCGTCGGAGATGTCGCCGATGACCTCCTCGATCAGGTCCTCCATCGTGACGATTCCGGCGGTGCCGCCGTACTCGTCGAGCACGACCGCCATGTGCGCCCGCGTCCGGCGCAGGTCCTCCAGCACGCGCTCCGCCGGGCGGCTGTCGGGGATGTACAACGCTTCCCGCAGCGACGCTTCCAGCGAGAACTCCTCGCCGGGCGGATGCAGCCAGAGGTCCTTGGCCAGGAAGACTCCCACCACGTCGTCCAGCGACTCGCGGTACACCGGGTAGCGCGAGTACCGCTCGGTGCGGATAGTCTCCCGGACCTCCTCGGTGGTAGCCGTGATGTCGAGCGCCACGATCTCGGTCCGCGGCCGCATCACGTCCACCGCGGCCTTGTTATGAAAGTCGAACACGCCCGCGAGCATCGCGCGGTCGGATTCGTCCAGCACGCCGTGCGCGTGCGACTGAATGACCAGCAGCCGCAGCTCTTCCGGCGAGTGGATCGAATGCAGCTCCGACACGGGCGTGACGCCGAACAGCTTCAGGACCAGGTTGGCGGCCCCGTTGAACACGTAGATCAGCGGCATCATCAGCCGGGAGAACAGCACCAGCGGAGCGGTGACGACCTTGGCCACCTTCTCCGGCATCGTGAGCGCGATGGACTTCGGCGCCAGCTCCCCGAGCACCACGTGCAGAAAGGTGATGATGAAGAAGGCGGTGAAGAACATCGCGGTGCCGTGCAGCGCGGCCGGCGATGCGACGTACCCGAAGAAGCCGAGGACCCAGGCGAACAGCAGCGCCATCGCCGGCTCGCCGATCCAGCCGAGCCCGAGCGAGGCCATGGTGATCCCGAGCTGGGTCCCGGAGATGTACCGGTCCAGGTGGGTCAGGGCCTTCTGCACCACCTTCGCCGCCGAGTCGCCCCCGGCAGCCATCTGATCGATGCGGCTGCGCCTGGCAGCGACCAGAGCGAACTCGGCCGCGACAAAAAAAGCGTTGGCAAAAACCAGCAGTATGACAGCGATCAGCCGCAGCGCTACATCGCCGCCACTGACTTGTAGTGACTCCACCAAGACTCCTTCGTCGGAAAGAGCGGGGATGTTCGAGCAAAAAACCGTGCAAGACGCACCCGCCGTGCCCAAATCTAAGGCCCGGAGGGCATTTGACGGGGCTCCCACGGTCTTGCATTTTGCAAGGGACGGAGCGCTTTTCGACCGCTGAATCGTGCCCAACAGTCACAAACACGCCCACAACCCATTGTCTCACATCCAGAGCGACCGGTGCAAACGGTAGTCCGTGAGCCTTTCGCAGCACCGCTGAACGCGCGCCGCATCCTCCGGGGCGTCCATGTGGCGCGCCTGTCGCTGGCTGCCGCGATCTACCTCGCGGCCGTGTTCGTGTGGCTCACGACCGAAGGGTCCTCCACGCTCCTCTCGTCGCTGGCGCTCGTGACCGCCATGACCTTCACGGCCGTCTCGCTGATTTACACCGAGGTCTACAAGCGGCCAGCCGGGCGGACATTCCTCTACCTGCAGGCGCTGTTCGACGTCGCGCTGGTCACGGCGGTCGTGCATGTGACCGGCGGAATCGGCTCCGGCTTCGCGGCCCTGTACATCCTGGTCACCGCGGAAGCGGCCCTCCTCCTGAACGCTCGCGGAGTCGTTCTCATCGCGGCTCTCGGCATCGCGATATACGTCGCCCTCGCGGTCATGACGCCGGGCGGTGAGCGCGATCTGAGATTCTGGCTGCGCGTGGGCGTGTTCGCCGCCGTCGCGGCGGGCTGCGGCTACGTCAGCGCGAAGCTGCGCGAGCAGAGCAGCGGGCAGGAAGCGCTCGCGGCCGAGCTCGCCGAGTTCCGCCTGCAGAAGGCGGATCTCGACGAGCTTCGGACGCGCGCGCGGAGGCTCGAGGCCGTGGCGGAGCTGAGCGCGTCGCTGGCGCACGAGATCAGGAATCCGCTCTCGGCCATTCGCAGCGCGGTCGAACAGCTGAGCGATTCGCCCCGCGCCAGCGCCGACGAGCGGGCGCTCAGCGCGCTGGTGCAGCGCGAGTCGGACCGGCTCTCGCGCCTCCTCTCCGACTTCATCGATTTCGCGCGGCTCGACGCCGCGCGCTGGGCGCCGATCGACGCGATCGAAATCACCGGGGGTGCGATCGCGCTGGCGGAGAACCATCCCGACAAGCCGGCCGACGTCCGCATCACCCGGAATCTTCCGCGCACTCCCGTGATGATCGAGGGCGATTCCGATCTGTTGCATCGCGCGCTGTTCAACCTGCTGCTGAACGCGATTCAGGCGTCGCCGCCGGGCGGGAACATCTTCGTGGAGGCGGCGGAGCTGTCCCCGCGCCAGACACCGATAGACGGCGCGCCTTTTCTGGCCGGCGGACTCGCGATCCGCATCAGCGACGAAGGCGGAGGGGTTCCGGAGGACATCCGCAAGCGGATGTTCGATCCCTTCGTCAGCACCAAGCGGGGCGGAACCGGCCTCGGCCTCGCCGTGGTCCAGCGCGCGGTGACCGCGCACAAGGGTCTCGTGCTCGTCGACAGCACCGCCCGCGGCTCGCGCTTCACCGTTCTCCTTCCGCGATCCACCAAGAGTCCCAACGGAGTCAGCAATGTCTGAGAACCCGATCTCGGTCCTCGTAATCGACGACGAGCCCGCGATCGTCGAGACGATGGAGATCCTTCTCCGCAAGGAAGGGTACGCGGCTCACACCGCCACCGACGGCAACGAGGGCATCAGCCGCATGGCTGCGCTGCGTCCCGACATAGTCATCAGCGACATCCGCATGCCTACGATGAGCGGGCTCGACGTGCTCACGGCCGCGCGCAGCCTGGACACGGAGATGCCCGTGATCCTGATGACGGCGCAAGCCACGGTGCCGGCGGCGGTGCAGGCCGTGAACGACGGCGCGTTCTATTTCCTGGAGAAGCCGTTCCCGAACGAGCAGCTGCTGGCGATAGTGCGGCGCGCGTCGGAGCACCGGCGGCTGCGCGCGGAGAATCGAACGCTCAAGGCGGAGATCCGGCGGCGCGAGCACACCGGCCGTCCCGCCGGCACCAGCTCGGCCTGGCTCGAGGTGCTGAAGGTCGCCGAGACGGTGGCGCCCACCGAATCGACCGTGCTGCTCCAGGGGGAATCCGGCACGGGTAAGGAAGTGGTCGCGCGCTATCTGCACGAGCTTTCCGCCCGGGCGCACGGCCCCTTCCTGTCGATCAACTGCGGCGCGCTGCCGGAGAGCCTTCTCGAGAGCGAGCTATTCGGTCACGTGCGGGGCTCGTTCACCGGCGCGGTCCGCGACAAGCAGGGCCTCTTCACGGCCGCCGGCGCGGGAACGTTCTTCCTCGACGAGATCGGCGAGACGACGCCCGCCACGCAGGTGAAGCTGCTGCGCGTGCTGCAGCACCGGGAAGTCATACCCGTGGGCGCGACGGAAGCCGTTCCGATCAACACCCGGCTGATCGCGGCGACGAATCGCGATCTGGAAGAAGAGATCCGGCGCGGGACATTCCGCACGGATCTGTTCTATCGCCTGAACGTGATAGCGATCCACCTGCCGCCGTTGCGCCAGCGGCGGGAGGACATTCCCGTGCTGGCCGAGCTGTTCCTGCGGCGGACCGCGGAGGCCAACGGCGAACCGCAGAAGACGCTGGACGCCGACGCGGTCGAAGTCCTCCAGTCCTACCAGTGGCCTGGTAACGTGCGCGAGCTGGAGAACGCGCTGGAGCGCGCCGCGCTGCTGACCAAGGGCGACATCATAGAAGTGCGGGCGCTGCCGGAGCGGATCGTGGAGCGGCGCTCCGAGCCGCTGGTCGCCGACCGCCAGGCGGTCAACCCCACCCTCGAGGTGATCGAGCGGGCCTACATCACCTGGGTGCTGCAGCAGGAAGGCGGGAACAAGACGCGCGCGTCGGAAGCCCTAGGCATCGATCCGTCGACGCTGTACCGGAAGCTCGCGCGCTACGGGGGAAGTGCGGAGGATGTGGGACCGCAGTAGGGCGCGGCGGGGGTTTGGCTTCGCGCGGATGAAAATGGCGGCGCTCCGCGGCGAGGCGCGGTCAAAGTTCAGGTGTGGTCCCTTGTTCGGCGCCCCATGAGGAGGGCATAGTATGGGTATGCCAGCCACTGCCAAGCGGTGGACCGCGGACGATGTCCGCGCGTTGCCGGCCGACCGCAACCGCTATGAGGTCATCGAGGGCGAGCTGTACGTGACGCCCGCGCCGTCGTTCCGGCACCAGGAAGCGCTCGGCACGCTCCATTTCGCCATGTCGCTGTATCTGCGCGAGCATCCGGTCGGAATGGTGTTGTTCGCGCCGACCGACGTTGAGTTCGAGCCCGAGAGCATGGTGCAGCCGGATCTCCTCGTACTTCCGCTCGTGGACGGTCGCAAGCCCCGGAGCGTCAAGGAGGCAGGAGGGCTTCTGCTGGCGGTCGAAGTGCTCTCGCCGAGTACCGCGAGATTGGATCGCCAGCTCAAGCGTCTGCTGTATCAGCGGTTCGGCGTGGCGGAGTATTGGATCGTGGACACCGACGCCCGCGTGGTCGAGCGTTGGGTTCGCAGCGAGGATCGGCCTGAGATAGTTACGGACGCGTTGCAGTGGCATCCGGCCGGTGCCCCTCAGCCGTTCGTCCTGTCCCTTCCAGCGTTCTTCGAGGGCCTGCTGTAGCCGGCTGTTTCCGCCGCATTTTGCAAAGATGTTCGCGCAATACGGCACAAACGCCTGAGGCGGATGCCAGGAAACTTTTCGATAACTCGTTTCCCGCGTAGCACTTAGCCAGCATTGGCATGAGTGGCCTTGGCGTTGCCTTACCAGTGGGCGACCGGCACGCCTGATCTCAGTGGCTGCCGCATCCTCCCATTGGAGAGCTCTCATGCAGAACAGGAAACGGAAAGGCTTCACGCTCATCGAACTTCTGATCGTCGTCGTGATCATCGGCATTCTGGCCGCGATCGCGATCCCGAAGTTCGCGAACACGAAGGGCAAGGCGTACAAGGCAACGATGAAGGGCGACCTGCGGAACCTGGCGACGGCCGAGGAAGGCTATGCGGCCGATAACGCCGGCAATTATTTCTCCGGTACCGCGATTGGCCCGAACGAGATCACCGGCGGGACGAGTTACGCGCCCTCGACCAACGTGACTGTGACCGCGACGCTCCATGCGAACGGCTGGTACGCAGTGGCGACGCACCCGGCGCTGCCGACCGGCGAGCTGTGTGAGATGTTCATTTCCGCTGTCATCGGCGTGCCAGGGGGAGTGACCATAGCCACGGCCTCCGGCGAGCCCAAGTGCAACTAGTCTCTTGACCTGACAATGGTAGGGCCCGTCCCGGCGCTTCAGCCGGGCGGGCTCCACCGGCGCGGCGGGAGTGCCTATCCGCCACGGTCAGCAACCGACGACAATCATGCCCAATCAACGAGCGGCTTTTACCCTGATAGAGCTGCTGATAGTCGTCGTAATCATCGGCATCCTGGCTGTCATGGCGATTCCCAAGTTCGCCAGCACGAAGGAGAAGGCGTACTTCGCGACAATGAAGGGCGACCTTCGGAACCTGGCCACCGCGCAGGAGGGGTACGCGGCCGACAACAACGGCATGTACGCCAGCGGAACGACCACCGGCCCCGCCTCGCTTCCGGGGATCACCTATGCGCCGTCGACCGGCGTCACGATGGTGGTCACTGCATCACTCATGGGATGGGAGGCAATCGCCTCGATGCCCGCGCCTGGTACCACCAAGATCTGCGGGATGTTCATCAGCAACGATGACCCCCCGGTGCCTCCCGGTCCGCCTAATCCCGCCACCAACACCGGCGAGCCGAAGTGCGCCCCCTAAAACCAGGACGTCAGCTAATGGCGTCGCGGGCGCGCGACGGCCAGTAACGAGCTGCCGAACGGAAGGTGAAGAGGGGCGAGGAGTCTAGACTCCCATAGGGATCCGAACTCGAGAGCGCGATTGATCGCAGATGGCGGCACAGTCGGCAGAGCGGCACCACCCGGCATGATGCGCTCCCACGTCCGCACCACCACTTTCGCTGCCGCGAGCCAATGAAAGAAGTAGCGCGCTTCGGAAACGACGAATCCAGCGCGGGTCAGCATTTCGGTGAGCGTTCGACTCGTGTAGCGCGCGCGATGTCGATTGAGGTCGTCGTGCCGGGTCCAGAGTTGCGGGAACGCCGGAACAGTGACCAACACGCTGCCTCCCTCATCGAGCAGCATTGCAGCCGTGCAAAGAGCTTCTTCGGGGCGGTCGAGATGCTCCAGCACGTCTAGAAACAGAATCAGCGAATAACGACGCCCGGGTTGGAATGAGTGGTCAAACGGGGCCACGTGAATTCTATCAGCCCACGGTCCGCTTCCACTGGCGGCCGGATCCACTCCCTCGACCTCGCCAAAAGCGGTCAGGCGATCAAAAAAAAATCCGTCTCCGCAACCCACGTCGAGGATGCGCGCTCGGACTCCATTTGGCACGAGCCGCCGGATGGCGTGAAGAAGGAGCCTCTCGCGCGCCCGCCACCACCAGTGCCGCTCGTACAGATGGCGGTACTGCGTGATGTATCGCTCATCCATCGCTCCCGCCCCCGGTGGTCTTGGAGATCACGTACAGCGGCCGTCTCTTCACCTCTTCGTAGATCCGGCCGATGTACTCGCCGATTACGCCCAGAAAAAAGAGATTCATGCCGGCGAGAAACGTTCCCAGCGTGAGCAGCGCGGTGAAGCCGCGTGGCGACTCGTCCAGCATGATTTTCCTATAAAGGGCGTATAGCGTGAATGCACCGGCCATCGCGACGGTGCTTACGCCCAGGGCGGCGGCGGCGCGGAGCGGAACGATCGAGAATGCGAAGATCCCGTCGAACGCAAGCTTCAGCAATTTGATCGGCCCATATTTGCTTTGCCCCGCGAACCTTTCGCTCCGCTCCACGACCACACCGGTCTGCCGGAAGCCGACCCATCCGCGCAGGCCCCGGAGGTATCGATGGTGCTCGGGCATCTTCCTCAACTCGCGTACGACGCGGGCGGAGAGGACGGCGAAATCACCGGCGTCGAGCGGCAGCTGTCGTTCGGCCAGGCGCGCGAACAGCCGGTAGAAGAGGAAATAGCTGAGACGCAGCGGCCATGCTTCCTTCCGCTTGGTTCGCTGAGCGTACACGACGTCGTGCCCTTCGTGATACCGCTCCAGCAGCGCCGGTATGGCCTCGGGCGCGTCCTGCAGGTCACCGTCCATCACCACGACGGCATCGCCGTCGGCATGATCAAGCGCGGCAGTCAAAGCCGCCTGGTGTCCGAAATTGCGCGACAGCGCTACGCCGAGAATCCGATCATCGGTGGCGGCCGCCGCTTCCAGAATCTGCCAGCTCCGATCGCTGCTTCCGTCGTCCACCACGACGATGCGATGAGGTCCGCCCGGGATGCCGTCAAGCACCGCCCGGACTCGTCGCAGCAGCTCTGGAATGACGTTTTCTTCGTTGTACAGCGGGATCGCTACGTCGAGCTTGAATGGCGCGCTCATAAGGCGGAAGCGCCCTTGAAATAAATCATCTCCCAAAGTGGCACCCCGAACGCGGACAGATCATACCGCGCGAAAGAAACGGTCTCGAACACACCGGCGAACATTACGCGCCATTCGTCGACCGGCCGCGGGAATCGCCCCCGATCGGCCAACGCCAGATACCTCGCGACCGAGGCGCGTTGCGGCAGCACCAGGTCCAAGACATGAATGTGACCGCCGGGCGCGAGCAGTGACCTGCTGGCAACGAGGACCCGCATCGCCTCGGCCGCGCTAAGGTGATGCAGGAAGCTGTTCATCAGGATGAAGTCAAACTTGCCAAGGTCCTCTTGCATCGGAGCCGTGACATCGGTCGCGATGAACCGCCCCCGGTGACGCCTCCGCGCGGCGGCGACGTACTTGTCGTTGATATCCACTCCGACGTAGTCGGTATGCGAAAAACGAGCGGCATTCGTTCCGGGGCCGCACGCGATGTCGAGCACGCGTCTCGCGCGTGCGATGTCTCCACTCTCGTCGATGGGGGCAAGCTTGCGCTTCGCGAACGGAGTCTGCCAGAGGCGGTACACTGCCGCCTGCTCGAGCAGGGAATCGGCGAAGCTCATCGCCACCTCACCTCGAACCGGCCCACCGACGCCGAATGCGGAAATCGCTGTCGTAATTCCCATGTGAGCCGGCCGGGAAGCGGGCCCGAGAATGCGGGGCGCCGATTGATCGCGATGACGGAGACGGCATGGCGGTCGATGGCTGCGAGGGTTCGCGGAACGCGGGCTTCCCGCGTCTCGAAAAAATCAAACAGCGTCCGCGTCGGATTTCGCAGGCCGCTCAGAAAGTATACCTCCGGACTGTCGGGCGCGGCGTACACATAGCCGCTCGACGCGTGCGACCGCACTACCGCAACCAGCTCGCGGTACTCCGCGTTGTCAGGGGGCGGCACCCTGATCCCGCCGCGCTCCAGCTCCAGCGGCTCGAACCTGGCGCCGGCAATGCGCGTGAATCTGGTCGTGTAGATGACTCCGGGGTTCACGTACAACAGCCCGACGCCGGCATACAAAGCCAACAGGACGGCCGGAATCATTCGCGGCACGCGCGGCAGCTCGCTGCTGAGCGCCAGCGCCGCGAGCAAGGCGAACGGCGCTACATAACAGAAATAAACCGGCGCGGTAAACGGGAACTGGACCAGGCTCACCGTGGCGCTCATCGCGAGCAGCAACATCAGTATTTGCCGCCGGGCCCGGGCCGCCGTTTCGGCCCCCCCGTCCCCGGGGGGGATGGCAGGCCGTGCCGCGCGCGCCAACAATGCGGAGCCGCCAACGACCATTACAGGGATCAGCGTGAGCAGCGAATACCAGAGAAAGCGGTAAGTGCGCGGCCCCGTTCCCGCCATCCATAGCACCCACGTCGCGACCGCCGCCAGGACGGCGCCATCTACAAGGTCCGACCGCCTTCGCGCATACGGTGAGCAGGCAGCCAGCAGCACGAGAGGGAGAACGGCGAACACCGCAGTAATCGGCACGGGACCGACTGAAGCGAATGACAGCCGCAACAGCGGCAGGACGAACAGCCCGTCGAGCAACAAGTGCAGCGCGCCCATCCACGCGTACATGCCAAGCCACGGCCCGATTACCAGTGCGACTCCGCAAAGAAATGGAAGCGCCAACCTCGACCAATTTTTCACCCGATCCGCGCCGGACCCGCGGCAGCGGGATTCACGCACGGCGAGCATGACGGCGAGCGCCGTACCCGGGAGGACGAACTGGAACAGCTGAGCCGGCCCCGGGCTGGCGCTGACGGCGACCAGTAGCGACGCGACGAAGGCTGCTAGCGCGGTGACGACGGCAGCTGAAAACGCGACGCCCCATATTTCGCGTCGTCCGCGAATCCCCCCAGCGGTTTCCTGTTCCAGAAAGACGAACAGCAGTAGCGCCGCGGCCACGTAATACAAACCGGACGTCTTGAAGCTTATCGAAATACCGCCGAGCACTCCGGCGATCACGAGCCACCGCGCGCGTCCCGTCTCGATGTGGCGCACGAGCGCGGCGGTACCAAAAAGCGCGAAGTACAGATTGTACCAGGATGGTAGCGCCGCCGGATAATTGGCGACACTCCAGACCATGGCCGTGAAAGACACCGCCGCCGCCCCGACGTACCCGGTAAAACGTGAAGCGATGTAAAAAATCGCCGGCACACAAGCAACCGCGACGGCCAGCAGTACGATCCGCATCGCCGCGAGGTTTACCCCGAACGCGCGGAAGGCCAGAGCATTGAGCGCGCTGAGGCCGCCACTGTAGGGATCATCAAAATCCCTGTGGGGAATCTCGCCCTGCAGCACGCGCTCGGCGGCGTGCGCGAGCGTGCCCTCGTCGTGCGGGATCCACCCGCGGTCCCAGTACCCCGCCAGCAGTAAGGAGGACGCCATGAGCGCGACGCCGAGCATTGCCCACCAGGGAGCCCGACGATTCGAGAAGGAGATCAAGCCGGCTGGCCCGTGCCGCACCTGTCTCAGCCGCGTGGTGGCAGCGGGATCCCCCATAGCATGGAAACTCCAGTCGAGTACGGCAACAGTACCGGCGGCTCATCGTCGGAACGGCGCATGAACATCATCGGGACCCGGCCGGGGTGGGCGGCCATGAAGGCGGCGTTTGCCGCGGGACCCATGTCGCGTACGATCATCACACCATCCCGCGACGCGCCCGGCAGATCGCTCTGCCACAGGAGCGGCGCGACGTCGACGATGCCCAGCGTGTCGGATGCCGCCTCCCGGAAGCAGTCGGGCGTGAGGCGCTCGCCTTCGCTCAGCCGGATCCAGTTTCCCCGGGAGATCTGAACGCGGGGCAGCTCGCCGCTTCGAAGCGCGAAGTCCAACGGCCGCGCATTGACGTCCCGCGCCGACGGACTCGGATAGCGCTCGGCGAACTGGTGTACAGCGCAGGTGGGATTGTGCGTCAACGCCATCTCGAGCGAGTCCAGCCTCATTCCGCGTGCAGCCAGGCGCATCGCTATTCGACTGGTCCACCCTCCGTGAACGAACATCGTCGAAGGCTGCGCGACATGCGGAACGTCGATTCTCGTGCTCGCCATCCAGCCCCGGTATTGCAGCAGCCGGTCGGGACCGAGGTAAAAGACTCCCGCCGCCGCAGCGAGAGCGAAGGCGCAGGCTAGACCGGCGCGTATCGAGTACCCGGCGGGCTCCCAAGCTCGCGGCACGCTGCGCACGACTCCAGCCGCGGACACTACCGCCAGGATCGCCCACGCCGGCGCCGATTCGTTGAGCATGCGCGGCCCCATGAACATCCCATGATGCCAGTACAGCGCGTTCGCGGCCACCGGAAGCAGCGCCCAGAGCGCGATCAATCGCTCGCCCGGCTTCAACCTGGGAGCGGCAAGCAGAAACAGTCCGGCCACGACCACCACGGGAATCGGAGTTCCCAGGAGATGGAGGCTCAGCGCCGTGAGATCGGAGGACGTGAACCCGATCGCCTCGACGACACCGTACATGTTGCCCCACGGGTCACGATGAAATCCCAATCCCATGGCCGGACCCTGCGCGGCGGTGTAGCCGAAGCGCAAAGGACTGCCGAAGAAGTGCGCGTTATACGCGCCGAGCGCGACGACGAAGGGCAGCGCTCCCGCGGCGGCGGCGAGCGAGTATCGCGACCACCCGGCCAGCGAGGGTCGCTCCCTCCTTCCAGCGCTCGCGAATATCGCCGCGACCGTCGCCGCCGTCACGACCGCGGCGAGCGGCCTGATCGTAAGACCCGCCCCGGCGGCGACTCCGGCCAGGAGCGCCCAGCCGAACCTCGCGTCGTCGCGCGCGCGCACGCCGCAGTACACGGCCGCCGCGCCCATGGCCGCCGCGGACACGTGGTTCATGTACGCGCCGGCGTGCGCGACGAAGAACGGGCTCGCCGCGGCGAACAGGGCGCCAAGGCGAGCGATTGCCCGATCATCAGGGAGCAGCCGCTCCGCGGCGAGCGCCGCGAAGAAAACCGCGACGCCGCACAGAATCGGACCGACCGCCCATACCGCGCCCATGCGGAAGCCCGCTGCTAGGAGGACGACGTGGCCCGGCGGATACTGCGACACCCAGCCGTGCGGCGTCAGCAGCGAATTCTGTACGTGCCAGAACTCGTTCCACCCGTCGACCGGCCCAGCCATGCTGCCCGCGGCCAGGAACCGCGCGTGCAGCAGCTGCGCCATTGCGTCGATCAGGTTCGGCTTGCCGTCGAGAATCCAGAGCGAGAACGCGGTCGTGTAGACGACGGCGAGCGCCGCGGCCGCGAGCGCGAACCAGTGAATGGGCACGCTCGTCAAAGCCCGGCCCGCGCGCGACGCCGCGCTCTCGACCCGCTCCCAGCCGATCGCCCGCGCGAGAATGAGCCCGAGCACCAGCGCGATGGGCGCGCCGATCATCAGCAGCGACTGATCCTGCTCGGTGAAGAGCAGTACGTCGTTCCCGATGACGCCGATCTCCCGGCCGTACAGCAGCCGGTAGACGGGGAACGCCACCAGGACAACGAGCCCCGCGCCGCAGACGCGGCGGAATACGCTCACGATGTGCTCGATACTTTCCTGTCGGGCAGCGGCTGCCCCAGCAGCCTGATGCTACGGGGCGTGAGGCTCCGGGCGCCGCGCCGCCGAGCCGGCAGTCGGGGCTGCGACCGGGCCGTCAGCTGCGCCCGGAAGATGTGACCGATCGCCGCCACCCCGTCACGCCAGGTGATCTTCTTTCCCTCGGCGTACGTCCGCCCGTAGTAGTTGATCGGGACCTCGTATATCCGCGCGCCCATCTGCGACAGGCGCGCGAGGATCTCGGGCTCGATTCCGAACCGCCGGCTCGTCAGCCGCATCGTGAGGAACGCGTCCCGGGAGAACGCCTTGTAGCCCGACTCCATGTCGGTGACGTTGAGGTCGGTGAGCATGTTGGACAGGAGCGTCAGCATGCCGTTGCCGACACGGTGCCAGAAGTACAGCACCCGGTGCGCCCCCGCTCCACCGAACCTCGTGCCGATGACCGCGTCGGCGTATCCGTCCACGATCGGCGCGATCAGCGCTGGAATGTCCTGCGGATCGTACTCGAGGTCGGCGTCCTGGATGAGAACGATGTCTCCCTTCACGAGCCGCGCCGCCGTGAGGATCGTGGAGCCCTTGCCGCTGTTGGCTTCGTGCGCGTGCACCACCAGATGCGGCGTGCCGATCGCGCGCTGGCGCAGCTGCGCGAGCGTGTCGTCGGTGGATCCGTCGTCCACGGCGACGATCTCCAGCGCCATGTCCGCGCTCTCCAGGCGCGGGGGGAGCATCTCCAGGGCGTCGATCGTGGCGGAAATGGTCGACGACTCGTTGTAACACGGTACGATGACGCTCAGGAGCATAGTCTTTTCGTAGGGTGCTTCCCGCGGCCGGATTGTTTCGCTGAGTAAATGTACGGCCGGGTGACGACGCGTCGCATTCCGGGGCAACCTTCACGTTGCTTTCACGCGCAATCGACCGATGTCGCTTCCGGCGGGATACGGCGCCACGATCCGGCATGCGCGTCGGTTCTCGCTCCGGCTTCACGCTCATCGAGCTCGTCATCGCGGCGTTCATCTTCGCCGTGGGCGTCCTCGCGCTCGAAGCCACCGCCGCCTCGTCGCTCCGGCGCCTGCGGCGGTCCGCCGATCTCTCGCTCGCGGCCGCGGTGGCGCGGTCCCGCCTGGAGGCACTGGCAGCCGCGCGCTGTACCGCGCTCGCGAGCGGCAACGAAGACATTCGCGGCGTCGCCTCCAGCTGGACGATCGAGGCGACCCCGCTCCCGTCCGTTTGGGCCGTGTCGCAGACCGTCGTGTACGCGCTCGACGGACGGCTGCGCACGGACACCTATCGCGCGATGATCAACTGCTCCGAATGACCGCGCGCCGCGGCTTCGCGCTACCGGAGCTGCTGATCTCCGTCCTCCTGCTCGCGATCGTTGGCGGCGCGATTTCCGAGGGCCTTCGCCGGCAGCAGCAGGTGTTTCGCTCGATCGCGTTGCTGACATCGGTTCGGGGAGACGCGCATGACGCTGCCGAAGTGCTCGTGGCCGACCTGTCCGCCGCCTCACCCCTCGACACGCTTCCGCTCGCGCTCGACTCGGCGGTCGAGTTCTACAGCCTGATCGGCGCTTCGGTCAGCTGTGATTCGGCGCCGGAGTACCAAATCGCGATGCCGCCGGAGAAGCTTCGGAGTGGCATCCGGCTTACGACGCTGCTCGCTTCGCCCGACAGCGGGGACGTCCTGCTGGTGTTCAACCACGACAGCGCGGCGACGGCGGGCGAGCCGCGCTGGGAGCGGCATGCGGTCGCAGCCGTCTCGTCGGCGCCGTCGACGACGGTGTGTCCGCCCTCGACCGGCTTCACCTCCGCGGCTGACGTAAACACACCGGCGTACGTCATCACGCTGAGCGGCGCGGTGAGCGGCGCTATCGGGCGGGGCGCCCCCGTCCGCATTTTGCGGCGCACGCGCTACAGCCTGTATCGCGCGTCGGACTCGCGCTGGTACCTCGGTCAGCGCCGCTGCAGCCCGCTCGGCGCGCCGGCATGTGGGGCAATCCAGCCGGTGAGCGGACCGTACATGGCGTACGCCGGGTCGGGCGGGCAGAGCGGGATCGGACTGCGGTACTTCGATGGGGCTGCGCTGCCCGTTTGGTCGTCGGGGGGGACGACGCGCGTGGCGCTGGTCGAGGTCATCGTCCGTACCCGCACGCCGATCCCGGTGCGGCCCGGCGGCGCGCGGTCCGCCGCGTACATCGATTCCACGTCGCTCTCGGTCGCGCTGCGCAATCGTGACTGACCGCACCGGCCGCGGCGGATTCGCGCTCGTGCTGGCCATCCTGGCCGTGGTGGTCGCGGGTGCGCTCATTGTCGCCACACACGTCGCGGTTACTCTGGAGCACAGGATGGCGGCTTCACGGATCGCCAGGCAGCGCGCCTTTGCCATGAGCGAGTACGCGCTGTGGGGGGCGGTGGCCGCGTGGGACGCTTCGAGCCCGGGTTTGCCGGAGGGGAGCGCGACGGTGAAAATCATTCGCGCGGGGGGCGACAGCGCGATTCTCACGACCACTCGCCTCAATGAACAGATGTATTGGCTCGTGGCGGAAGCCACCGTGGGTGAAGCCCGCAGGCGCACCGGCGTAAATGTGCTGGCGCTGACGGATTCGACCGGAACGCATGTGCGTGCGGTGAGACGCTCGTGGGTCGAGCTCCACTGACCGAACCGCGCCCGCGCCCGGGGAAGGGCATTTTGCGAGAGAAGTGTTACCTCCGACCGCCCGAATCGTTTTGCTGGTTGTAAGGAAGCCGTGAGTCGGGGCCGAAAATCAACCGGCCCGCTCCGCACAAGCAGAAGCAAGAGCATCGTTTAAGGCGCGCCACTTAAAGTTTTTGTTGACAAAGGTGGCAGGGCGCCAGACTTTAGCGAACCTCCACCAGGACAGCATGGCGCTTCTCGGCCGTCGTAAGCCGACCGTTGGCCTAGACATAGGTTCCGGACTGATCAAGGCAGTAGTGATCGACCACTCCAAGGGTGCCCCGGAGCTGGTCAAGGTCGGTATTGCCCCCCTTTCCACGGATGCCATCGTGGAGGGCGAGGTCATGGATCCGGGTATCGTCGCCGACGCGATCCGCGAGTGTCTGGCGATGGCCGAGGTGAAGACGAAGGAAGTCGTGACCGCCGTCGGCGGCCGCGACGTGATCGTCAAGAAGATCCAGGCGGAGCGCGTGGGCGAGCGGGAGGCGCGCGAGGTGATGCGCTGGGAGGCGCAGCAGCACGTCCCGTTCGATGACATGGACGCGGTCGAGCTCGACTTCCAGGTTCTCGATCCTGACGACGAGGGCAACAGCCAGATGAGTGTGCTGCTCGTCGCGGCCAAGCGGGACCTGGTCGAGGCGAAGCTGCGGCTTCTGAGCGAGGCCGGGCTGTCCCCGTCGATCGTGGACGTCGATGCCTTCGCCCTGCACAACGCGTTCGAGCTGAATTATCCCGGGGCGATGAGCGGCATCGTCGCGCTGATGAACATCGGCCACGAAGTGACCAACATCAACGTTCTCGACTCGGGCATTCCCGTCCTGACCCGCGACCTCGCGGTGGGGACGCGGCGGCTGCGCGAGGACCTGCAGCGCGAGCGCGGCCTCACGGCCGAGGACGCGAACGCCCTCATCACGGGGTACGACCGCTCCGCGCACGTGGACGCGGTGCTGGACGCGCGCGTCGAGGAGCTCGCCGTGGGCGTCGAGCGCGCGGTGGCCTTTCTGCTCTCGACCGCGAAGGCCGGCGCGGCGCTCCGCTCGGTGTACATCTGCGGCGGCGGCGCCCGCACCCCGGGACTCAATGACGTGCTCGGAAAGCGTATGCGTGTCCCGGTAGAGCTGGCCAACCCGCTAGCGAATCTGCAGATGCGCTCGGGCGCGCTGGAGTCGCTGGTGATGGATGAAGTCGCGCCGCTGCTGATGCTTCCGGTCGGTCTCGCCCTCCGGAACCGGTGAGGGCGAAGACACCATGATTCACATCAATCTGTTACCCGGCGCCAGGCGCCGGACGGCCGGGGGCGGCGGGGGCGGTTTCAGTCCCAAGGAGCTGCTCGGCTCCCTCGGAGACCGCGTCAAGGACAAGTACCTCGTCGGCGCGGTGATCGCGGTGATCGTCGCCGTCGCACTCGGCGCGTTCATGTTCACGCGTCAGGCGCAGGCCAGTGGCGAGCTCGCCGAGCGGGAACGGACGGCGCTGCAGGACTCGGCGCGTTTCGCGACCGTTCTGCGGGCGCGTGTCGCGGCGGAGACGGAGCGGGACCTCGTGCTGCGGCAGCTGGCCGTGATCCAGTCGATCGACGATACGCGCTTCATGTGGTCGCACATTCTGGAAGAGATCAGCCGCGTGGTACCGCAGTACACCTGGCTCGTTTCGATCGCGCAGACGAGCGCTCCGCCGAGCGCGGCCGCTCCAGATTCCGAGATCGTGGCGCTGCAGCGCGAGGCCACTACCCCGGCCGGAAGGGCCCGCCTGGAGAAGGCGCGGCGGGAGAAGGCCGTGGCGATCGGCAGGCGTGCCACTCAGTTCCGCATCATAGGACACACAGTCGACATACAAGCGCTGACCCGGTTCATGCGTGACCTGGAGTCGTCGCCCTTCATTCAGAACGTCAACCTCGCGCGGTCCGACCTCGTGACCAGCGACGGCAAAGAGGTCACCGAATTCCAGCTGGACGCTGCATCCGAGCGTCCCCCGCCGACGGAGATTCGGACGCTGCCGCTATCCGTGAGGGTTCAGTAGCCATGGCCATCGGCGAAAACTTCACCAAGCGCGAGCAAACGCTGATCGGGATCGCGCTGCTCTCGTTCGCGCTGCTCGGCGCGTTCTGGTACCTCATGTATTCACCGAAGTCGAAGACTCTGAGCGCTATGGAGCTGCGCGTCGACTCGCTGGAGGCGGCCAACCAGCAGGCCCGCACCGACCTCGCGCGCGGGAGCGTCGATTCGCTGCGCGCTTCCGTGGCGCGGGACAGAGAGGCTCTCAAGGTCATGACGCGGCTCGTCCCCACGAAGAACGAAGTTCCGGGTCTGCTCGAGGACGTCTCGACCGCGGCGCGCAGAGTGGGACTCGACCTGGCGTCGGTGGAGCCGATGCCGGTCATCCCCGGCGACGACTTTGACACGCACCGGTACAAGATCTCGGTGATCGGCGGGTACCACGAGCTGGGCAGGTTCCTGAGCAACGTCGGCTCGCTGCAGCGGATCGTGGCGCCGGTGGCGCTCGAGATGAAGCCGTTCGTGTCGTCGGGACGGGGAGCGACGCGGCGGGCCGCGCCGGGCAAATCGATGCTCGACTCGAATTTCCAGATCCAGACGTACGTGGCCAAGGTGCGTCCGGACGATCCGCTGGCCACGCGCGCCGGTGATGAAGAGGTAGCGGCCCAATGAGACTGACTTTGCTCTGCGTGCTGCTGGTGTCGTCGACGGCGGCGGCGCAGTCCACGCGCACGACCCCGCCAGCGCCCGCGCCGGAGGAGCACATGATCTACCGCGAGGTGTTCGAGTACGACGCCGCCGGTCGGCGCGATCCGTTCGCGTCGCTGCTGGCAACGTCGGATCTCCGGCCGTTGCTGATCGATCTGCGGCTCACGGCGATCGCGTACGATCCCAACGGAAGGAATTCTGTTGCGGTTCTGCGCGATCTCACGTCCAAGGAACAGTACCGCGTGAAAGTAGGACAAACTCTGGGACGCATGCGTGTCGCGGCCATCCAGCCGAGATCCGTGACGTTCACCATACAGGAATTCGGGTTGAGCCGTCAGGAGACACTTACAATGGACGACAGCACACGAGTGAGGACGCCATGAGCGCGGTCCGCCGGATTTTTGCGCCCGCTTTGATATTGGCCCTGGCGGGTTGGACCGCCGGAGGCCACACCGCCGATCCGATCGGCGTGACTTCGCTGAGCGTCGTGCCCGCGACTGGGCGGGCGGAAGTCGTGATCGGGGTCACGTCCGAGATCTCGGCCAGGGACTTCGTCCTGTCGTCTCCGTACCGGCTCGTGATCGATCTCGACGGCGCCGTGCTCGACATGACCGGCAGCTACGATCGCGTCGCCCGCGGCGGAATCACCAACGTCCGCTACTCGCAGTTCAATTCCAACGTCGTTCGGGTGGTGATAGAGCTCGACGGCCAGCATCCGTATCAGGTCAGGCGAACGGCCAACGAAGTCCGCGTGGCCGTGGACGGCGGCACTTCCGCGTTCGAGGCGTGGTATTCGTCCGGCGCCGCGGCGGAGCGCGAGGTCGCGCGCGAGGCCGAGCCGGAGCCGGAGATGCGCATGACGCCGGTCGCGCAGCAGTCCACGCAGCCGCGCATCACCGTGACGTATCAGGACGCGGACATCCGCGACGTCATCGCCGCGTTCGCGACCTTCGCCGGCCGCACCATCGTCGTCGGCAAGGACGTCTCGGGCACGGTCACGGCCGAGATTCGCAATCAGCCCTGGGACGTGGCGCTGCGGGCGATCCTCGAGGGCCAGGGGCTCGCCGCGGCCGAGGATCCGGTCACCGGAATCATCACCGTCGACAGCTACCAGAACATTCAGAACAAGCAGTCGGTCGAGCCGATGGTCACCCGCATGGTGCCCGTGAACTACGCCAACGCGGCCGGACTGGCCAACACCCTGCGCCAGATGCTGGCGCGGGATTGCCAGCCGGGCAGCGCGGTGCCGCAGGCCGCGGGGCAGAACATGCAGACCAGCTGCGTCGCGCGCGGCGCCGTCGTCGCCGACACGTTCACCAACTCGCTGCTGATCACGGAGTCCGCGTCGCGCATGGGCGGAATCCTGGATTATCTCAGGAATCTCGACATCCGCACGCCGCAGGTCGCGATCAAGGCGAAGATCATCTTCGTCAACCGCTCGGACATCGAGGACCTCGGTCTGTCGTACGACATCGGCACGCGCGACCAGTTCTTCACGCAGCTGGTCAGCCGTACCGATCCGACTACGCTGGTTCCGGTGGACACCGACGGTGACGGGGTTCCCGACGCGCTCGGCGGCGGCAGCCCGGTGACGGGCGACCGCATCCTGCTCGGTGGAAACACGCTCTCCGCCATCGCCAACGCCAACTCGCGGGTCACCAATCCCGCGCTGTCGCTCGTCTTCTCCACCGCGCTCGGGAAGTTTTCGCTCACGGCCTTCCTCGACGCGCTGCAGGAAGTGCGTCTGGCGGACCTGCAGGCCGAGCCGAGCATCGTGACGCTCAACAACAGGAAGGCGGAGATCGCGGTCGGGCAGGAGATCCCGATCCGCGTGCTCGACGCCGGTACCGCACAAGGGGGCGCAGGCGCCGAGGGCGGCGGTGTCCCGCGCGCCACGGTTCAGCTCAAGGAAGTCGGCATCATTCTGGGCGTCACGCCGCAGGTCACCAACAACCGGCAGATCCTGCTCACCGTGCACGCCGAGAACTCCAACGCGCAGCTCGCGTCGTCCGACGTCGGGTTCATCTTCAACCGCCAGCGCGCCGACAACCAGCTGCTGGTGAACGACGGCGAGACCGCGGTCATCGGCGGCCTGACGGTTACCGAGGTAACGCAGTCGAAGTCGGGAATCCCGTTCCTGGTCAACCTGCCGATGATCGGCCGGTTGTTCGGGCAGACCCGCACCGCCGAGGAGAAGCGGGACCTGTTGATACTGATCACTCCGCACATCGTCGACGAGGGCGAGCAGATGCAGCAGCTGCGCGCTCCCGGCGGGGGTCGATGATTCATGGGCACTAGTCGAATGCGCCGCTCGCTCGCTCTCATATGTGCCGCCGCTTTCACCGGCATCGCGGCTTGCGGGGACTCCCTGACGGAAGGCACCACGGGCGACGCAAACCCGCCCGCGCTGGACCTTGCGGGTACCACCGCCTCCGCCGACACGGTGCTCTCCTTCTCGGCGGACGCGCGGGACAACCTCGGCCTCAAGACGATTCACGTGAGCGTGTCCGGAGGCGTAGCGTTCACCTTCGACACTACGTTCACCTCGACCGTCCTGGAAACGACCATCCCGTTCTCGCTGAGCGTTCCGCGCAGCGTGCCGTTGGGCACGGCGGTGACGGTCGTGGGCTTCGCGACCGACGGCTCGGGTAACCGGTCTCCGACCGATACGCTCCGGCTGGCCGTCGGCAACGTAGTGCCGCCCGACGCGCGAATCATCAGCCCGCTAAGCGGGACCGTAGCGGTGGTGGGCAAGTCGGTGGTGCTGGCGATCATGGGAAGGAGCGGACAGCGCGTCAGCTCGCTCGGCTTCAGCACGAGCGGGGTTCTGACCGTCGCCGATTCGACCGTGTTCACTACGCCGCTGCGCGACTCTCTTTCCATCAGCGATACGCTCCTGATACCGGAGGGAACGCCGGTGGGCCAGCTCACCGTCACCCCGTTCGTGTACGATTCCCTGGGACAGCGCTCGGTCGGGCCATCGATCATCCTCACGGTTCAGACGCTGGCTTCCACCACGTCGACGCCGGTGGTGACGTTCGGCATCACGCCGCGCGTCGAGGTGACCGACACGATCCACGTCAGCGCCAGTGACCAGGCTGGGATCGCTACGCTCGGCTATGAGGTAAGGAGCTCGCCGACCGGCGCAGTCGAAGCAGCGGACTCGCTCGTCTCGACCGGCCAGATCACGTCGCTCTTCCGCACGTTCAACATGCGGTTGCCGTATACGACATTCCCGCAGACGATCTTCGTCCGCGCGTTCGCGACCAACGCGAACGGCACGCGCTCGTACGCCTTGCTCGCGGGCGGCGCGATCCGCACCGACACGGTTACGGTCGTGGCCGGCGCGACGCGCCCGCTACCGTCCGGCGGGGCGGTTGCCGACGCCCTGTATCACCCGGTCAAGGACAGGCTGTATCTGACGAACATCGAGCGCAACAGGCTCGAGGTGTTCGCGTTCGCGGACTCCAGCTTCAAGCCGTCGATCAGCGTCGGGTCGCGCCCGTGGGGTGTAGCGGCATGGCCGCGGGACCGGAACGGAACGATGGGCGACACGCTCCTCGTCGCCAATTCCGGTGGTACGTCGATCTCGTACGTCGATCTCAATGCCACAGGCCCGCTGTCGCCGTCCGGCCGCGACGTTTCGGCGTATGCGCTCCCGAACATCATCGCCTACAGCGTGACGTCCACCGAGTCGGCAACGGTGCCGGGTCTCATGATCAGGCAGCGTACCAAATACGATTTCAGCGACCGGCCGCAGTTCCTCGCCGCCACGTGCCGCGGCAGCGCCACGCCCGGAACGCCGTGCGGCGACGTCATCCTGGTGTACTCCACCAGCCCGACGGGCGGGCAGTCGGTTCCGTTCCCCAACAAGGGGTCCGTCCGCTGGGAGAACCTGACAACGCGTACGTCGCACTTCTTCTTCGAGCAGGCCGTCGGCCAGAGCGCGTCACGTGCCGATACGCTGGAAGTGGAGCGGTACGCGTCGGCTGGCTTCGGCGCGGACGAGGTTCTCGTGTCGGTTGACAGGGCGATCGTGGTCGTGATCGACCAGCTCGGCTTCAGGGACACGACCTACGTCCGCAATTCCGGCAACTTCCGCAGAGCGGTGATAGGCGAGGGCGGTCCCGCCCTCGGCAGCCGCGCCCTCATGTACGACGTGACGAGGGGAATGGAGGTCCATCCGCTCCAGGCGGTCGACCTCGGCGTGTCGCGCGCGGCGGACGTGACGGACTACATCGCCAACACGTTCTCGCGGGTCAAAGGCGCGGCCATCAACTTCGACGGCGAGCTCGCCGCTATCCGCGGAGACTCCACTTACCTGATAGACGCGACACTGCGCCTGCAGGGGCTCTTCCAGACGTCGGGCGGGAACCCCGGCTTCGACTTCCATCCGAACAACAGCGGCAACGGCACCAGCATTCCGCGGTCGAGCTGCTACTCCTTCGCGGCGTCTACGGAGCCGGTGATCGAGATCTACGAGAATCGCAGCTACGCGCGCGTGAACGTTGTCCCCGTTCGCGACCCGATTATCGGACCGATCAAGTCGGCGCTGCGTCCCAACGGCGAGATAGTGTTGGTGGGCGCGACCGTGCGGGGCGTAGTGATCGTGACGCTGCCGAGCAACTTCGTGAGCGGCTGTCCATAGCTGGTGATAACTGCCACCTAGAACTGCCAAGCTGCGGGCCACCAGCTAGAAGCCGCCAGCTACGAGCTTGAGTTTGCTCGTAGCTGGCGGCGTTTTTTGCTGGTAGCGCGTAGCTTGGCAGTTCTAGGTGGTAGTTGGCAGTATCTTTTGCCATGCTCCGATTCACGACGGCCGGGGAATCTCACGGCCAGGCCCTCGTATGCATCTTGGAGGGCATGGTCGCGGGCGTGCCGCTCTCAGCCGGCGACATCGACGCCGAGCTCGCGCGCCGCCAGCACGGCTACGGCCGCGGCCGGCGGATGCAGATCGAATCCGACAGCGTCGAGCTGCTGGCCGGTGTGCGCGCGGGGGAGACGATCGGATCGCCCATCGCGCTGCTCATCCGGAACCGCGACTGGAAGAACTGGTCGGAGATAATGGATCCGGCGCGGAGCGGGGCCGACCCCGACAAGCGCAAGCGCGCTGTCACGCGCCCGCGCCCCGGACACGCCGACCTTTCCGGCATGCTCAAGTACGACCGCGCCGACGCGCGCGACGTGCTCGAGCGGGCGTCGGCCCGCGAGACCACCGCTCGCGTCGCGGCCGCCGCGGTTTGCCGCCGCTTCCTCTCCGAGTTCTCCGTCAGGGTGGGCAGCCACGTCGTGCACCTCGGCGGCATCGACGCCGCGCCGCCGGACGCGCTGCCCGAAGACGTCAACGCCGCGGTCGGCGACTCTCCGCTCCGCACGCTCGACAAGGACGCGGAGCAGCGGATGATCGCGCGGATCGACGAAGCCAAGCGCGACGGTGACACGCTCGGCGGGATCTGCGAAGTCGTGTGCACCGGCCTGCCGGTAGGGCTCGGATCGTACGTGTCGTGGGACCGCAAGCTCGACGGCCGCCTCGCGGCCGCGATCATGTCGATCCCGGCGGTGAAAGGTGTGGAGCTGGGATTGGGGTTCGAGGCGGCGCGAATGCCGGGCTCGCGCGTGCACGACGAGATCGACGCGGAGTCGCAGGCGACTCGCGCCGGCGGAGTGCACCGCCGCAGCAACCGCGCGGGCGGGCTGGAGGGCGGGATGACGACGGGCGAGCCGCTCGTGCTTCGCGTCGCGATGAAGCCGATCAGCACGCTGATGAAGCCGCTCGCGACCATCGATACCGAGACAGGAGAGGCGGCGGCCGCCGTCGCGGAGCGAAGCGACGTGACGGCCGTGCCGGCTATGGGGGTGATAGCGGAGGCGATGGTTGCATTCGTGATCGCGCAGGCGTTTCTGGAGAAGTTCGGGGGGGATTCGCTCGGCGAGACGCGGCGGAACTACGATTCTTACATCGCGCGGATCAACGAGCGGGGGAAGTGAACTGCTCCGCATTTTCCGCCGCTCTTAATGCCCGTTTTCCTCATCGGCCTCCCCGGCGCCGGCAAATCATCGGTAGGAAATGCGGTGGCGACGGAGCTCCACATACCTTTTGTGGATCTCGACCGCGAGATTGAAAAGGCCGCCGGGAAATCGATATCGAGCATTTTCGCGGAAGGCGGCGAACCGGCTTTCCGGGCCCTGGAATTCGAGGCGACCGAGCGCTTGCCGCGCACCTCCGCTATAGTTGCTCCTGGCGCCGGGTGGATCTCGAACGAGGCGGTCAGGGTACTTGTGCCTCGTGCCGGCCCTACCATATACCTTAGAGTAGAGCCTCGGACAGCCGCCCTGCGACTCGGGACGGCCGCCGCGGACCGGCCGCTGCTGGCCGGCGACCCGCTCCGGGAGCTGGAACGGCTTCTGACGGTCCGAGGAAAACTCTACGAGTCGGCGGACGCGATCGTCGACACGGAACAGGACCCATTCGATCAGGTAGTTCAACGGACCGCCGAGCTCGCCTCGGCGTTTCTGCAACACCGGCGGGAATAAGAGGATTATGGACGAACAGCTGCCAATCGCTATGCCTTTCAGGGTCCTGGGACCACACGAGCGCGGACGCTTCGCCCCCGAAGCGTGGGGCCATCTGCTCGCGCTCAGTGGATCCGGCGCAATAAACCCCGCCGAGCTCGAGCACATCATCGAGCGCGCCCTGGTGCAATTCGAGGGACGGATCGCGCTGGACGACCTGCGCAACCTGCTCGAGGGCACCGGGCTCGACGATGTCGGTGCTCCCGGCGACAACCCGACGGTGCACTGAGCGATGGCCGCGAAAAAGACCAGCAGGTCCACGGTGAAGAAGAAAGCGCCCGCCGCGAAGAAGACGGCCGCCCGCACGGCGGCGCCGCGCAAGCCGGTGGGCAGGCGGAAGAGTGCCGCGCCGGCGAAGTCGCTCAAGGCAACCACCGCGCGCCGGCGCAAGCCGGCGGTCGCCGATGACGACGGCGATCCGAGCGCACAGGGCGGAACCACGTCGCTGGTGATCGTCGAGTCGCCCGCCAAGGCGAAGACGATCGGCAAGTACCTCGGCCGCGGCTACCGCGTGCGCGCGACCATCGGCCACCTGCGCGATCTCCCGGAGAAGAAGCTCGGCATCGAGATCGAGAACGACTTCAAGCCCGAGTACGTCACGATCCCCGGGAAGGAGAAAACCCTCGCCGAGCTGAAGGCGGCGGCGAAGTCGTCGCGCGAGATATTCCTCGCGACCGACCCCGACCGCGAGGGCGAAGCCATCGCGTGGCACGTGGCCGGCCAGATCAAGGGGAAGAACGGCGCGCCCATCCGGCGCGTGCTCTTCAACGAGATCACCAAGGACGCCGTGCAGGAAGCGATCGCCAACGCCGGGGACATAGACGAGAACAAGGTGAACGCGCAGCAGGCGCGCCGCGTGCTCGACCGGCTCGTCGGATACAAGGCGAGCCCCGTGCTGTGGAAGACTGTGAAGAAAGGGATCTCCGCGGGCCGCGTGCAGACCGTCGCGCTCCGGCTCATCGTCGAGCGCGAGCGCGACATCAAGGCGTTCAACGCCGTCGAGTACTGGAGCGTCGAAGCGCAGCTCCGGAAAGGCGATCAGGATTTCACCGCCAAGCTGCACCACGTGGACGGGAACAAGCCGCACATCCCGGACGAGGCGACCGCGAGCAGAATCCTCGGCGACCTGAAGAAGTGGAAGGAGTTTCCGGTCAGCGACGTCAAGCGGCGCGAGCGGAGAAAGAATCCCGCGGCGCCGTTCACGACGAGCACGCTGCAGCAGGAGGCCGCCAAGAAGCTCGGTTTCGGCTCCAAGAAAACGATGCGCCTGGCGCAGGACCTGTACGAGGGAATCGAGCTCGGCGAGGAAGGTGCCGTCGGACTCATCACGTACATGCGCACCGACTCCACGCGGGTATCGGAGACCGCCGCCGCGCACGCGCGCGATTACCTGCGCACGCTGTTCGGCAAGGAGTTTCTCGCGGCCGGCCCTCAGCTGTACCGCGGGGGCAAGACGCGCGACGGAGAGAAGGCGCCCGCCAAGGAAGGAAAGGTGAGAGCGCAGGACGCGCACGAAGCCGTGCGCCCGACGGATCCCGAGCGCAGGCCCGACCGCATCGCGCGCTTCTTCAAGGACGAGAAGGGCCGCGACCGCCTGCGGCTGTACCAGCTCATCTGGGAGCGGTTCATGGCGTCGCAGATGGCGCCCGCGGTATTCGACACCACCACCGTGGATTTCGAGCTCGACCAATACTTGTTCAGGTCCACCGGGAGCGTGATCAAGTTCCAGGGCTTCCTCGCGCTGTACAAGGAGACGCGTGAGGAAGGCGAAGGACGCGCGCTCGAGGACGAGCAGGCGCTCCCCGCGATCGCGGCCGGCGAGAAGATCCCGGTGAAGTCGATCACGCCGTCGCAACACTTCACCGAGCCGCCGCCGCGCTACTCCGAGGCGAGTCTCGTGAAGGAGCTCGAGCGGCTCGGGATCGGCCGGCCGTCAACGTACGCGTCCATCATCTCGACTCTGCTCGACCGGCACTACGTGAACCTGGAGCAGCGCCGCTTCCACCCGAGCGACCTCGGCAATCAGGTCGAGCGCGTCATGGTGAAGAAATTTCCCGACGTGTTTAACGTCGCGTTCACGTCGCACATGGAGACCGACCTCGACCGCGTCGAGGAGGGCGACGTGGACTGGCACGAGATGGTCGGCGATTTCTACGGGCCGTTCGCCGCCACGCTCAAGGTCGAGGACACCGAGTCGCTGATCGCGGAAGCGCACGATCTGTCGGCGCTGGCCACCGAGCGCTGCCCGCAGTGCGGCGGGAAGCTGGTCGCGCGCGGCGGATTCTTCGGCCCGTTCGTCGCGTGCGAGAACCATCCCAAGGAGTGCAAGTTCACGCGGCCGCTGCGCGGCGACAGGAAGCCCGCGCGGATGTCCGACGAAATCTGTCACGAGTGCGGCGCGCCGATGGTCATCCGCACCGGACGGACCGGCGAGTTCCTCGGCTGCAGCAAGTTCCCCAGGTGCCGCGGCACGCGCTCGATGCCGACGGGCGTGAAGTGTCCCAAGGACGGCGGCGACATCGCGGTGCGCCGCTCGAAGAAGCGAGGCAAGGCGTTTTACGGCTGCGCCAATTACCCGAAGTGCGACTTCGTGCTATGGGACAAGCCCGTCGCGGAGAAGTGCGCGGAGTGCGGCTACCTCGGCGCGGAGCAGAAATTCAACAAGACGCGCGGCGAGTACCGGAAGTGCATCAACTGCGCGAACGAGTGGGACGTGGAGTCGCAGCCGCTCGAGGCGATACCGGCATAAGACGTGACTAGTGACTAGTCACTAGTCACCCAGCCCGTCGGCGATGCCTGCCGCGCTTCTAGTTATCCGGCTTCGGGGCGGGCCGCTTCCCCTCGGAGCGCGAGGATTGCGGCTGCGGCCGTGATTCCGCCGGCCGGGACGGAGCAGAAGCCGGCGAATGCTGCCGGCTGGAGCCGACATCACGGGCGGGCGCTCGCGCGGACTCGATCGGCCGTCGCGCGGACTCCCGGCCGGTGTCTTCCCGCTTCGACACTGTTTCAGTCCGGGACCGCTCACGACGAACGACTTGGCTTCCGCCGCGGGACGCCTGCACGACGACGTCGGGTGGCAGCGGCACGCTCGGGTCGCGGTCGAACGGCTTCTTCGGCGGGTTGCGCCGCTTGACTTCGACGACTGGGACCACCGGCGTCGTGGTCACCTCGCGCCGGTCAGTGTAGCACCGGCTGGTGTTCAGGAGTGACAGAGCCATGTAACTGCGTCCATCGCCGCAGTCCTGCAGAAATCGTCGCGGATCGGAGACAAACGTGAGGAAGGGGTCGCGCCAGTTGAGATACACGTCCGACGCCCACGCGTCATCGGGCAGCCCTTCGACCAGCATCTCTTCGAGCGCATACCACGTGTCGCTCAGGTTCGTCGCGCGGAACAGGTCCGCGCCCACGAGACTGCGGAGCGCCCACGGTGACTCCAGGATTCCTTCCACGGGGAGAGGATATTTCGACGCGATCACGAAATACGCGTCCGCTTGTCCGAGCAGTACCCTGGAGTCATACCCGGCGCTCACCGAGTACGACCACGGTGCGTTGAGGCGGTGAATTGTTTGCTGGTTGAAGCCCGCCTTGCTCCGAAAGTCGATCTGACTCCGGAAGTGCGGGTAAATCATGCTGATTCCCTCGCCGCGGCGGACTGCGAAGATCGCGACATACGCCGGCTCGCTCAGCTCGTAGTTGAGCGCACCGCCCGTGGGGGCGAACAGCCGCACGTGCAGTGGCTCATCCGTGGGCAGAGTGGGGACGTGCATTGCCGACTGCTGGGCGCATCCGAGAGCGAAGGGGATCGCGGCGAGTAAAAAGAACGGGCGCACGTTTGCCTCCTGCAGCTAAGAACTCTTTCGGCCTATAGGCAATATTATCCCTGGTTCCCTGAATCGCCCGCGCGATTTTCGATAACTTTGAGACGTGACGAGCTCCCGACCCCCTGTACACGTGATCGGCGGCGGCCTGGCGGGGTCCGAGGCTGCCTGGCAGCTCGCCTCCCGCGGTCAGCCGGTCCGGCTGCACGAGATGCGGCCGGTGCGCCACACCCCGGCCCACAAGACCGACCGGCTCGCCGAGCTGGTCTGCTCCAACACGTTCAAGAGCACGGAGCTGTCGTCGGCGCACGGCCTGCTCAAGGCCGAGATGCGCGAGCTGGGCTCGATTATTCTCGAGTGCGCGGACATCGCCCGCGTCCCCGCCGGCTCCGCGCTGGGCGTCGATCGCGACGTGTTCGCGGCCGCCGTGACCGAGCGCGTCACGAGCCATCCATTGATAGAAGTCGTGCGTGAAGAGGCGACGACGATGACCTCGCCGTGCATCGTGGCGACGGGCCCGCTGACCTCGGACGCGCTGGCGGCGGTGATTCGCGCGCGCCTCGGCGCGGACTCGCTCGCGTTCTACGACTCGATCGCGCCGATCGTTTCCTTTGAGTCGATCGACGCGAGCGTGGCGTTTCGCGCGTCGCGCTACGGCAAGGAAACGATGGAATCGGGCGCCGACGACGAGGGCGCGTACCTGAACTGCCCGATGACGCGCGAGGAGTACGAGCGGTTCCTCGACGCGCTCACCGCCGCTGACCAGTTCCACGGCCACGAGTTCGACGCGGTGCCGTACTTCGAGGGATGCATGCCTGTCGAGGAGATGGCGAAACGCGGGCGCGAGACGCTCCGCTTCGGCCCGCTCAAGCCGGTCGGCCTCCGCGATCCGCGCACGAACGAGCGCCCGTACGCGGTGGTGCAGCTTCGCCAGGAAGACCGCGCGGGTCGCATGTGGAACATCGTCGGCTTCCAGACCCGTCTGCGCATCCCCGAGCAGCAGCGCGTGTTTCGCTCGATCCCCGGCCTGGAGAACGCGGAGTTTCTCCGCTACGGCTCGATCCACCGCAACTCGTACGTCAACGCGCCGGGCGCGCTCACGCCGCACCTCTCCGCGCGCGACGACGACCGCGTGCTGTTCGCCGGGCAGATCACCGGCGTCGAGGGCTACACCGAAAGCTCGGCCACCGGTCTGCTCGCCGGCCTGAACATGGCGCGGATGCTGGAAGGCGACGCGCCCGTGGTTCCGCCGCCGACGACGATGCTCGGCGCGCTGTACCGCTACATGCGCGAAGCGGATCCGGCGCACTTCGCGCCGATGAATGCAAACTTCGGTCTGGTGGACGATCTGCCGGCGAAGGTCCGCGACAAGAAAAGGAAGCGCGAGCTGATCTCGGTCCGGGCCCTGTCCGACCTTCGCGTCTGGATCGCGGAGACCGGCGTCGCCCTCGCGCCCGAGCCGGCGGTGCGCGCGTGACCAGGCGCGGGCGGGCGCGGGCGAATCTGCTGGAAGATTTTCTGACTCATCTCGAGAAGGAGCGCGACGTCTCGCCCAACACGCTCGTCGCCTATCGCCGCGATCTCAACGAGTTCGTGGAGTATTTGGGCGACTATTACGGCGGGCAAAAATGGACGTGGGACGGGATCGACCGGCTGGCGATCCGTGGCTTCCTCTCCCACCTCACACGCCGCGACCTCAACCGCCGGTCGATCGCGCGCGCGCTGTCGGCGGTGCGCACGTTCTACAAGTTCCTGCACCGCAACGAGAACGTCGAAGCCAACCCGGCCCGCGGCGTCAGCTCGCCCAAGCTCGGCAAATATCTCCCGGGCTACCTCGACCGCACGCAGACCGAGATCGTGTTCGCGTCGGCCGAGCTGCGGGCGCGGGAGGGCAGGTTCGGCGACGTGCGCGACTTCGCGATTCTCGAGCTGTTCTACTCGACCGGGATGCGTCTGTCGGAGCTGCGCGGAATCAACCGGTCGGATCTCGACCTGCTGTCACAGCAGGTGAAGGTGCGCGGCAAAGGAAGGAAGGAGCGCATCATCCCGCTCGGCGATCACGCGGCGGTGGCGCTCCGGAACTACGAATCGAAGCGCGACGTGCTGGCGCGCGCAGTCGGTGTGAGCGGCGCGGACAGGGAAGCGTTTTTCCTGAGCGCGCGTGGCAAGCGCATGAGCGTGCGCACGATCCAGAACGCGGTGAAGAAGCTCCTCGACCGCGTCAACGAGAGCGCGGGACTCTCGACGCACTCGCTGCGGCACACGTTCGCCACGCACATGCTGGACGCGGGCGCCGATCTTCGCGCGGTGCAGGAGCTGCTCGGCCACGCGTCCATCTCGACCACCCAGATCTACACCCACACCAGCGTCGAGCGGCTCAAGCAAGTGCATCAGAAGGCGCATCCCCGCGGATAGGTTGTCCTATCTGATCCGGTAACTCCCCGAAGGCGGAGGGCTCTCGGGCGGCTGCTCGTCCGGATCCCGCCGGCGCGCGGCCCCGCGGTTCAGCAGCGTCTCCTTCAGGTACGCGCGGTTCATGAATCCGCCGGCCGCCAGCAGCACCGCCCCGAGCAACACGGCCACCGTGCCGAACCGCCACATGTCGCTGCCGATCAGCGCGGCCGACATGGCGGCCATCCCGGCTCCGATCAGCGCCTGCCCGTTCCGGCTCCGGTCGGCCCTCGCTCTCCGCCGGCGCTCGCGGAACCGGTGCAGCCCAGCGGGAACGAAGGCGTCGTAGACCACGGCGGCCGCGGCCAGCAGGACCAGGGCTCCCAGGATTATCGGGACGTACTCGAGGCGCATCATCTGAAGCTAGCGGCGCGCTCCCGCCGAAGGGCCGGGCTGCCGGAGTGATATTATTCCCGGATGCCCCACACACTCCCGGTCATCCGCGCCACCACGATTCTCTGCGTCCGCCGCAACGGCGAAGTCGCCGTGGGCGGCGACGGGCAGGTCACAATCGGCGAGACGGTCATGAAGTCGAACGCGCAGAAGGTGCGGCTCCTGCGCGGCGGCAAGCTCGTGGCCGGGTTCGCGGGCGCCGCGGCCGACGCGTTCACGCTGTTCGAGAAGTTCGAGGAGAAGCTCGAGCGGTATCCTACCAACCTCCAGCGCGCGGCGGTCGAGCTGGCCAAGGATTGGCGCAGCGACCGCGTGCTGCGCCGGCTCGAGGCGCTGCTCGCCGTGGCGGACGCGGACCACGGCTTCATCATCTCCGGCACCGGCGACATCATCGAGCCGGACGACGGCATTCTCGCGATCGGCTCGGGCGGGCCGTTCGCGCTCGCCGCGGCGCGCGCGCTGGTGGCGCACACCGATCTCCCCGCGCGCGAGATCGTGCGCAAGGCGCTGGAGATCTCCGGCGAGATCTGCATCTTCAGCAACACGAACATCACGGTCCTCGAGCCCACCTGATGGCGTCTCCCCGCACGCTTCAGGCGCTCGCGCGCCTGGCCGATCTGACGCCCAAGCTGATCGTCGCCGAACTCGACCGGTACATCGTGGGGCAGGACGAAGCCAAGAAGTCCGTGGCGATCGCGCTGCGCAATCGCTGGCGCCGGCAGCGCGCGCCCGACGCGATCCGCGAGGAGATCTCGCCCAACAACATCATCCTCGTCGGACCCACGGGCGTGGGCAAGACCGAGATCGCGCGGCGGCTGGCCAAGCTCGCGGGCGCGCCTTTCATAAAGGTAGAGGCCTCCAAGTTCACCGAGGTCGGTTACGTCGGCCGCGACGTCGAGTCCATGGTGCGCGATCTCGTCGAGAGCGCGATCGCGATGGTCCGCGCCGAGCGTGAGGAGGAAGTCGCGGACCTGGCGCAGGAGCGGGCGGAGGAGCGGATCCTCGATCTGCTGCTTCCGCCCCCGCCTTCGATCTCCAAGACCGCCGCCGAGCAGAAGGCCGAGAACGGGCCGCACGTATTTCTGGTGTCGACCCAGGGCGAGGCCGCGCAGGAGCTGGACCCGTCGCAGGAGCGGCACGCGCGCACGCGCGAGAAGCTCCGCAACCTGCTGCGCGAGGGAAAGATGGAGGACCGCGAGGTGACCGTCGAAGTCACGCAGCAGTCGCCGGTGATGTTCGACGTGATGGTGCCGCAGGGCGCGCCGGAGGGGATGGGCAACTTCTCCGAGATGTTGCAGGACATGCTCCCCAAGAAGAAGAAGAACCGCACGGTGAAGGTGTCCGAGGCGCGGCGGATTCTGCTGGAGCAGGAGCTGGAGAAGCTGATCGACAGCGACGATCTCACCGCCGACGCGCTCGAGCGCGTCGAGTCCATGGGGATCATCTTCCTCGACGAGATCGACAAGATCGCCGGGCAGCGCGGCGCGCAGGGCGGCCCCGACGTCTCCCGCGAGGGCGTGCAGCGCGATCTCCTTCCGATCGTGGAGGGCTCCAACGTGCAGACGCGCTACGGCATGGTGAAGACCGACCACGTGCTGTTCGTCGCGGCCGGCGCGTTCCACGTGTCGAAGCCGAGCGATCTGATTCCGGAGCTGCAGGGCCGGTTCCCGATCCGCGTCGAGCTCAAGCCGCTCACCGAAGCGGATTTCGTGCGCATCATGACCGAGCCCGAGAACGCGCTCACCAAGCAGTACGCGGCGCTGATCGCCGCCGACGGCGCCTCGCTCGAGTTCACCGAGGACGGGATCGCGGAAGTCGCGCGCACCGCGGCGCACGTGAACGAGCGGATGGAGAACATCGGCGCGCGGCGGCTGCACACGATCATGACGACGTTGCTCGAGGACGTGCTGTACGAGCTGCCTGACCGCGGCGACGCGCCGGTGAAGATCGACGCCGCCGCGGTGCGCGAGCGGCTGAAGACAATCGTCGAGGACGAAGACTTGCGGAGATACATCCTGTGACCGAGCGCATCCACCGCGACTTCCTCGCCATTACCGACTTCTCCGCCGCCGAGCTGGCGCAGCTGTTCGCGCTCGCCGACCGGATGCGCGCGGGCCACTACCGCGAGAAGCCGCTGAGCGGAAAGTCGCTCGCTATGATCTTCATGAAGGCCTCCACGCGCACGCGCGTGTCGTTCGAGGTCGGCACCTGGCAGCTCGGCGGGCACGGGCTCTTTCTCTCGCCGCGCGACGTACAGCTCGGCAGAGGCGAGCCGATCGCGGACACCGCGCGCGTGCTGTCGCGCTATGTGGACGGGATAATGATCCGCACGTTCGCGCACGCGGAGGTCGAGGAGCTGGCGAAGTTCGCCGACGTGCCGGTGATCAACGGCCTCACCGACCTGTCGCATCCGTGCCAGATCCTGGCGGACATTCTCACGGTGCGGCAGCACTTCGGCGACATCGCGGGGAAGAAGGTCGCGTGGATCGGCGACGGCAACAACATGGCCAACTCGTGGATCGAGGCCGCGGGCGTGCTCGGCTTCGCGCTCGTGCTTGCGTGCCCGGAGGGCTATGACCCGGACCCGGCGATTCTCGCGGCCGCGGGCGAGCACGCGCGCGTGGTGCGCGATCCCGCCGAGGCTGCCAGCGGCGCGCACGTCGTGAACACCGACGTGTGGGCGTCCATGGGACAGGAAGAGGAGCAGGCGGAGCGCGAGAAGGCGTTCGCGGGCTACAAGGTCGATTCCGCTCTGATGCAGCGCGCCGACAAGGAAGCGATTTTCCTGCATTGCCTCCCCGCGCACCGCGGCGAGGAAGTCGCGGCGGAGGTAATAGACGGGCCGCAGTCGCGCGTCTGGGACGAAGCCGAGAACCGGCTGCACGCGCAGAAGGCGATCATGGCCGTGCTGATGGGAGGAGAGCAGCTGATATGACGGAGCCCAGGGAGAATCCGCCGCCGGCGGACGCGCTAAAGGAAGGCGACGAGGCGCCGGACTTCACGGCGGACACGGACGAAGGAGTGCCGTTGGAGCTGAACACGCTCCGGGGGAAGCGCGTGGTCCTGTATTTCTATCCCAAGGACGACACGCCCGGTTGCACCATCGAGTCGTGCGAGCTGCGCGACGCGCATCCGAGCATCACCGCGGCCGACGCCGTAGTGCTCGGCATCAGTCCGGACTCCGCCGCGTCGCACCAGAAGTTCAAGCAGAAGTACGACCTGCCCTTCACGCTGATCGTGGACAAGGGCCACCACATCGCAGAGCGATACGGCGTGTGGAAGCCCAAGAAGTTCGCGGGCCGTGAGTTCCTCGGCGTGAAGCGCACGACGTTCATCATCGACCGCGACGGGCTGATCGCGAAGATCTTCCACGACGTAAAGCCGCGGGGGCACGCGGAGGAGATCGAGACCGCGCTGGCCGAGCTGCCATAGCCTGCGCGCGGCGGCTGGGGCGTGAAAATTCGCATCTCCGATTCGAAAACGGGACGTCGCATCGGCGAAACCACTCGCGCCAGCGCACGTACGGCGAGCATGCCACTCTTCCAAAAATGTGTCCTGGCGGCTGCGCTGTCTTTCAGTCCCGTGTCGAGCACCGCGCAACCGGCGCGCACCGCGGATACGGTGCACGCAGCCGAGTACAGGACTCTCGCCCACTCCGGGCCGGGGCGAAGGATCGCATTCAGCCCGGACGGCCGACTGCTCGCCACGACGAGTGTCGACGGCACCGTCAAGCTCTGGCGGATCCCTGAGGGATCCCTGGCCGCTACGCTGAACCATCCAGGCCCGGTCACCGCGGCTGTTTTCAGCCCGGACAACAGATCCGTCATCACCAGCGCATACGACGGGAACGTGCGCATCTGGCGTATTGCCGACGGTACACTGAGTCGAACGCTCATCGGTCATCGCGGAACGGCGTGGACCGTCGCCGTCACGCGCGACGGAAGCCGGATCGCCAGCGCCGGCGAGGACTCGGTCATCCGCATCTGGCGTGTCGCGGACGGCACGATCGAGCGCGTGCTGCGCGGACATCAGCGCAACGTGTGGTCGGTCGCATTCACGCCCGACGGCCGCACGCTCGCGTCGGGCAGCTTCGATCACTCGGTACGCCTGTGGGACGTCACCACCGGGACCGCCCGTCGTGCTCTGATCGGACACACACAAGCTGTGGTCGGCATTGCGGTGAGCGCGGACGGAAGATGGCTCGCCACCGGAAGCGATGACGCATCGATCAAGCTTTGGCGGCTCGATACCGGGCAGCTCGTGCGCACGCTCACCGGTGGGACCGACCACGTCTATTCCGTCGCCTTCAGTCCCGATGGGCGGTGGCTTGCGAGCGCGGGGCGCGGACAGGGAGCGCTCGCCACGCTCTGGAAGCAGCTCATCGGTCCACGCCGGTCTCCGCGCGGAAGAACCGTGCGTCTCTGGCGCATGCGCGATGGAAAGCTGCTGCAGGTGCTCACCGGGCATGCGGATGATGTCTTTTCCGTCGCCTTCAGCCCCGACGGCCGATGGCTCGCGACCAGCAGCGAGGACGGCTCGGCCAAGCTCTGGCAGCTACGCCCCTAGCACGATCACCGGGACGAATTCCACAGCCCGGATCGGCATAGTCCCCGCCGAAATGGCAGAAATGGCCTAGACCCACGGGGTTACGTGGGGGATATTTGGACTAATGGCCTCCCCAACCCCCGGCGCGCCCACTCCGCCGCCCCCGAACGCCCTCGACACACCGCCGACCAACCGGCCCGCTCCGGAACCGATCCGCACCCCGTTCTACGACATTCATGTGGCGCTAGGCGCCAAAATGGTCCCGTTCGCGGGCTACGTGATGCCGATCCAGTACGCGGCCGGGATCACCGCCGAGCACAAGGCGGTGCGCACCGCGTGCGGCCTGTTCGACGTCAGCCACATGGGCGAGTTCATCGTCCGCGGCAAGGATGCGTGCGATTTTCTGAACTACGTCACGACGAACGACGTTGGCGCGCTCGAGGTCGGCCAGGTGCAGTACTCCACGATCCTGAACGAGCGCGGCACGATCGAGGACGACTGCCTGGTGTACCGCGCAGAGGATCACTACATGATGGTCGTCAACGCGTCGAACGCGGCGAAGGATCTCGCGCACATCGGCAAGTACAGCGCGTCGTTCGAGTGCGTGATAGAGGACATCAGCGACGCGACCGCGCTGCTCGCCCTCCAGGGCCCGCGCGCGGCGGAGGTCCTCGCGCCGCTCACCGACGCCGACCTGTCGAAGATCAAGTACTACTGGTTCGACAAGTGCACCGTCGGCGGCGTGCGGCACGTCACGGTCTCGCGCACCGGCTACACCGGCGAGGACGGCTTCGAGCTGTACTTCCGCGATGAGCACGGACCCGCGATCTGGGACGCGCTGATGAAAACGGGCGCTGTCACGCCCGCGGGGCTCGGCGCGCGCGACACGCTGCGGCTCGAGATGGGCATGGCGCTGTACGGCAACGATATCGACGACACCGTCACTCCGCTCGAGGCCAACCTCGGCTGGCTCGTCAAGCTGAAGAAGGATGACTTCGTGGGGCGCGACGCGCTGCTCAAGCAAAAGAGCGCCGGCATCCCGCGCAAGCTCGCGGGCTTCACGCTGCACGACCGCGTCGTCGCGCGGCACGGCTATCCCGTGTTCTACGAGGGCGCGCAGGTGGACGTCGTGCGCAGTGGCACCATGAGCCCCACTCTCAACGTTCCGATCGCCACCGCCTATCTCCCGCCCGACGGCGCCGCCGAGGGATCGAAGGTCGAAGTCGAGATCCGCGGGCGGCGCGTAGACGGCACCGTGCAGAAGCTGCCGTTCTACAAGCACGCTTCGCACCTCTAGCGCTCCGGTCGTGCGCGTCGCCGTCCTCACGATCTCCACCTCCCGCGCCGCGGGCACCGGCGCCGACACTTCCGGCGACGCCATCGTCGACTGGATCAACGCCGGCAAGCACACGCTCGCCGCGCGCGAGCTCGTGTCCGACGACGGCGCGGCGATCATCGCCCGTCTCGTGGAGTGGTGCGACTCCGACAGCGCCGACCTGATTCTCACGACCGGCGGCACCGGCCTCAGCCCCACGGACGTAACGCCGGAAGCGACACGCGTGGTGATCGAGCGCGAAGCGCCCGGCATCGCCGAGCGCATCCGATCACTGTCACTCGAGAATTTCCCACGTGCGGCACTCTCCCGGGGTCTGTCAGGCGCGCGCAACAGGACTTTGATCGTGAATCTCCCGGGCTCGCCCAACGGTGTCCGCGATGCGCTGTCCGCGCTCGACCCGATCGTCGTCCACGCGTGCGACGTCCTCCGCGGTTCCGCCGTCCACGACCGTTCCTGATGACCGCCGTTTGGGAGGGGAGGGAAACGTGTCGGGATGTCCTCCAAGGTCGCGTCTTAGCGAGCGTAGTTTGCTCGCGTAGCGACCACTGGAGGACATCCCGACACGTTTCCCGGGTTTGCTCGCGTAGGGCTCACTTGGCGACACACCGACCCGCAGCCTGCGCGCGACGATGAAGGTCCTCATAACTCTCGCGGACGTGGAAACCGCAGTCCGCCTGAACGCGCTGCTGGAAGAGAGCGACGTCGAGACCGCGCTGGTGTCGCCGATGGACGACATGGCGAGGGAGATAGAGCGGGAAAAGCCCGACCTCATCGTGTTCACGGGCGGGCTCGCCGAGCCCATGAACCTGCACATCGCCAAGGAGCAGCTCTGGAGCGGCGTCGCCGTGATCGGCCTCGCCGACATCGCCGACCGCAACCTGGAGAACCGCCTCCGCGCCGCCGGCTTCTCGGCCGTGTACACCAAGCCCATCTCCCCCGACGAGCTGTTCGGCGTCGTGCGCCGGCACCTCGACCGGGTGCGGCTCGCGAGCGAGACCGGGCTGTACGGCGAGTCCGAGGCGATCCGCGAAGTGCTGGTGAAGGTCGAGCAGATGGCGCCGGTCACGAGCACGGTCCTGATCGAGGGCGAGAGCGGCACCGGGAAGGAGCTCGTCGCGCGCGCCATTCACCGGCTGAGCCCGCGCCGGTCCAAGCCGTTTATCGCCGTCAACGTGAGCGCGCTCCCGGAGACTCTGCTCGAGAGCGAGCTGTTCGGTCACGAGAAGGGCGCGTTCACCGGCGCCGCCGAGCGCAGGATCGGCCGGTTCGAGCTGGCGAACACCGGGACGCTGTTCCTGGACGAGATCGGCGACATGCCCGTCGCCACGCAGGTCAAGCTTCTCCGCGTGCTGGAGGAGCGCGAGATCACCCGGCTCGGCGGGACCGCGACGATTCCCGTCAACGTGCGCGTCGTGAGCGCCACCAACCAGCCGCTGCGGCAGCGGGTGGAGGAGGGGCTGTTCCGCCCGGACCTCTATTACCGGCTGAACGTGCTGAGCATCTACCTGCCTCCGCTGCGGGAGCGGCGGGAGGACGTCGTGCTGTTGGTCAGGCGGTTCATCCGCGAGTTCTCCGAGCGGCACGACCGGCCGTTCCACGGCATCTCGGCGGAGGCGATGCAGCTGCTGGTCGAGTATCCGTGGCCCGGGAACGTGCGGGAGCTGCGGAACCTGATCGAGAGCATGGTGGTGCTGGCTCCCGGCCGGGAGGTCGGACCGCAGGACATCCCCCGGCAGATCCGGGAGGGCGGCGTCGCCCGGTTCCTGCCGGTCCACGTGGGTCCGGTCATGCGCGATACCGAGGCGGCGCACGGTCGGGAGCTCGAGTTCATCCTGCGGAGCCTGGTCGAGCTCAAGCTCCAGATGGAGGAGCTGCGCCGGCGGGTGGACGACCAGGGCGACGGCGGGCTGCGCGAGATCGCCGGGCCGGAGCGCTTTCACCGGATCGCGAGCGCCATCGAGCCGCAGGACCAGCCTCCGCCGCCCAACGCCGTGACGATCGAGCCGGGGATGACCATGGCCGAGATCGAGCGGGCGGCGATCGAGGCGGCTCTCAAGGAGACTCGCGGCAACCGCCGGCGGGCGGCGCAGATGCTCGGCATCGGCGAGCGGACGATGTATCGCAAACTGCGAGATTACGGTCTCGTCGCCGTCGAATCCGAGCTGAGCTGAGGCGGTTTCGGGCCGGATTTTTCTTGCACTACAGCCAGTGGAACCGCATATTGGGTTGCGGTTGCGCGTGCGCGAAAAGAACTTTGCGGCGCGCTTTTTTGTGAGGCCTTTCTCCACCTGCGGGTGATCCCGTTACGACGAGTTTCTTGACCTCTCCACAGTCACCGATCGCCGGCAGTGTACTGCCTTTGAAGCGGGCCGAGGATCTAATCTCGACGCTTCCGGGGGTGATTTCCGCGCGGATCGTCGCCGGGGACACCGGCGCCGTCAACGAGATCCACGTGCTGACGACGGCCGAGTATCCGGCCAAGCAGACCGTGCGGAACATCGAAAGCGCGCTGATCGCGCATCTGGGGATGCGGGTGGACCACCGGAAGGTGTCGGTGGCGATCACGAGCGAGACCGGCCGGCCGGAATCATCTGTCTCCAAGGTGACAGAAACACAAGAAATCCCTAGCCGGATTTCGGCCTGGCGGCATATTTACTTCGAGGACGTGGAGGTTCGCGGGTCCCGGGCGAAGGGTACGACCTGCCGGGTGACTTTGCGGAAGGGTACGGACGCTTTTGTGGGGGAGGCCGAGGGGGTCGAGAGCGAGCGGTCGCGGGTCGAGCTGGCCGCGCGGGCGACGTTGCTGGCGATCTCGCGGGCCTACGGCGACAAGAAGCTGGTGTTCGAGGGTGTGAAGATCATCGACATCTTCGAGCGGACGATCGTGGTGGCGGGTGTAACGGCGCATGTGGGCCGGGATAACAGGATATTGACGGGGACTTGCGAGGTTAGGGAGAGCGCGGAGACAGCGAGCGTTCTGGCGGTCCTGGACGCGACGAACCGTTGGCTGGAATATCAGAGGTAGAGCTTTGGATAACGTGTGGGCTCGGCGGTGTGAGCCCGTGACCTTCAAGAGTCGAGACGACTAGAGGAAAAAGGAACCCCCGACCCCGGTACGAGCGGAGTACGAGCGAGGCGAGGCCAAGCGTTAAGAGCGGAGCCAACCGAGACAGCATACGACAGCGAGCGCTGCGTATGACTACCCTTTGGGAGGTGACGCGAAGTGAGTTTTCTGGCTGAGCTTATAGGCGGGTTTTTCGCCGCAGCTTTTCGAGATTTCATGGTTTGGGGCTGATCGGGGCGGGGGTTCTTCACCGTTTATGAAGCGTATCAACGTTTACGTATCCGCCGTCGCCGCGTTGGGCGCGATGTTCGCTGCGCTTGTGTATCAGCTGGGTCCGGTTGCCAGGCCGGACACGATCCAAGCAGCGATAAGTTTTGCGGTGCTAGGCGTAGTCTTTCAGCTGGTTGGATATCGCAAACCAGCAAAAGGCGCCGTCGGCTCGATAGCGTTTCTTCCGCTTCTTGCTGCGATCGTTCTCAGCCCGAATTGGGCGACATTGGCCGCGATCGGTGCGGGAATGGCCTTGTGCGAGCTTTTCGTTCGACGGAGCCCCATTAAGGCCATTTTTAACATTTCGCAGTCGATCCTTTCGGCGGCGATTTCAGTGTTGGTCTACCAAGCTCTCGGTGGGGTCTCCCTCCTGACCGATGCGTCTGCGTCGGTCCTCGCTGTGGCCGTAGCACTCCCCGTATTCCTCATCGTTAACACGGTAGCGCTATACGGGGCAGTTTCACTCAGCACGGGTACATCGTTCTGGACCCTTATTGCGGCGCACAATCCGACTGAAATTCTTTACGACTTACTCGCGCTTCCTTTCGTATTCGTATTTGCTTGGTTCTATACTCAGTTCGGTCCTGCTGGCGTGGGTATGCTGGCGATCCCGCTGTTCGGCGTGCGAGAGTTGTACAAGACTAACATGCAATTGCAGCGCACGAACCGCGAGCTACTCGACATGATGGTAGCCGCGATCGAAGCCCGGGATCCGTATACGTCAGGACATTCAAGGCGAGTCGCGGCGAACACGCGTGTGATAGCCGAAATGTTGGGGCTGGGTAGAAAGGAGGTTGAGCGGATTTATGTCGCCGCTCTTCTACACGATGTTGGGAAGATTCACGAAGTCTTCGGTCCGATCTTGAGCAAGCCCGGCAAGCTTACGGCAGATGAGTTTGCAGTTATGAAAACCCATTCTGGCCTCGGTGCAGAACTCATTCAGCGGCTCACAGATCTACAAGATTGCGTGTTGCCGGTGCTGCACCATCATGAAAATTGGGATGGCACAGGCTACCCCCACGGCATCGCGGGGGAGCGAATCCCGCTCTGGTCGCGAATCATAATGTTCGCGGATACCGCCGATGCCATGATGTCGGATAGGCCGTATCGAGCTGCCCTGTCACCCGCGCAAGTCCGAGCAGAGTTCATGCGGCTCAAGGGCAAGCAGTTCGATCCTTACGTTTGCGAGATCCTGCTCGAAAGCCCGGCGTTCGACCAGCTATTCGTCAACGCTCCGCCGCGAGAGGTGTCCAAAGTAGCGGGTCGCGCTACTCCCGCGCGCCCGGTGTCATTAGCGGTCTAGGCCAGATTCAATAGCTCGACTTCGTGCGCTAGAGATGGTGGAAGAGGCCCGCGCTCTCTTCTCTTGTACGTAACATATTGCGTGAGCATCCGTACGGCGCTTACCTGCTCTCCGATCGCCCGCAGGCCTTGGTAAGTCGCGAGGGCGCAGAAGTCTTGCTGACCCAGGTCACAATACTGTTCGAAGTCTCGATGTAGCGCCTCGACTAGATCGCGCTCCACGCACCTTTTCGAGGTTATCTGTGCCAAGCATCGAATGGAGGCGACGGTTTGCCGTGTCCGGAAATTGATGCAATGTGAGACGTCGGACCAGATAGAGAGAAAATGTTCGACTGCCTCGGTCTCTTCGCGATGTAATCCGATCCGCGCGGCGATGTAGGAAAAGTGGTCCGTTACAATCCTTTCGTCGCGGGCGTTCACATAGTTTGTCGCCTGCGCATGCCAACGTTCTGCTCCTGCGAAGTCTTCTTCTTGCAGAGCTATCAGACCCAACTGAAGTGATGCGAAGGCAGCGACGTTGTCCATCCGGTGCTCTATAGCGAAAGCAAGGTTCTGTTTGCAGAGGAGTTTGGATTCTTCAATAAGGCCGAAGCGTTGATAGCACATTGTGACATTGCACCGCGCGCGAGTTAGCGAGGCTGGCTCCCCAATCTTGCCTTCAAGCGCCAGCAAATCCTTCGCGTGTTTCAGCGCTAAGTCGCCGTTTCCGAAATCGGCATGATAGATCATCCGAATGTGCGCGACCAGAGCCTCCTGACGGTCGGCAGCTTCGAGTTCTTCCACAATCCGATAAAACGCTTGAGCGTGGTCTCTGCGCCCTTGCTCAGAGCATCGGATCATACCAATGCGAACTGCTCCTAACCGGTACTCTGGAAGCTTCGATTGATCACTGGCGAAGCTAACCAGCCATTCAAGACCTTGCTCCTCCCGAATACGTAGGCGCCAGTCAACTTCCACTCGGAGCAAGTCCACATAGTCACGGAGAGAATCAGGGTGGTGTTCCTTGGTGAGAAGCGTTACGAAATCGCGAAGTTGCTCCTTAAGCCGGGACCATTTACCAGCCGTTCGTAGACTGGCGGCAAGTTCTTGCATTGTCTGCAAACGTTCCTCAACCGTTACGCATATAGCCAAGGCCTTTTCGTATAGCTCAATTGATTGATCTGATTGCCCTACCGAATGGAGATGATTAGCGCATAAGCGTACCGTTGCGAGTGCGTACTCCGTTTCCCCTGCGCACTGCCAATGCTCCGCGCAGTCCCACATCAACGCCGCTGTATGCTTTTCGTTTATTTCCGCCTCGAGTACGGTCGCGACCTGCCGGTGGACCAACTTCAACGTCGCGCCGCCGAGACGCGTGAGGGCTGCAGTCGCTAGGAGGTCATGTTTGACAGCGACGCCTGGCTTGTCCGATGCGAGCATCGCTGCACTGGAGAGCTCCTCGATCGCATCGAGTAGCACGTGGTTCTGATAACCCGTGGCCTTCTCCAGCCGCGCGAAGCTGGAATGCTTTCCGAAGGCCGCGCACAGCTGTAACACCCGCAGCGCGAGCGAACTGAGTCTGTTTAGCCTCGCTTCGATCAGCTCGGCCAAAGAGCGCGGCACCCCGAAGACCTGCTGCGTCTCGACCCAGTGCCGCACCAGCTCGCGGAGGTAGAACGGATTTCCCTCGGCCGCGGCCACGGACCATTCTCGAACGCCGTCCGGCAGCGGATTGGCATCGTCGGCTGCAAGCTTGTCGATTAGCGTAACGGAGTCGACGTCAGCAAGCGGCAACAGGTGATGTGCGTGAAAGCCGCGATCCGGATGCGCGACCTTAGTCTCCGTCGCGTGAGCGGTGCGCGACGTCATGAGAATCAGCAGCGTCCGCGTCGTGCTCCACTCGACCATCGCGCTCAGAATAGCCCAGGACGGTTCGTCCAACCAATGCACGTCCTCGATCACCATCACGAGCATCCCTTCGTCGGCGACGGCGTCTACCAGGTCGAAAACCGCGCGCCGAATGGTCGCCGCAAGAAACGCGGCGTCACCGGCCTCCTGCGGCGGAAACGAGTCGCCCTTGTTTCGATCCGTCAGGCGTTGCAGCAGCGATAGAGTCTGCGCGGAACAGCCGAGCGCGCCCGGCAGCGTTTTCAGCATCGGCACAAAGTCGGCGAAAGCGGACAGCGGCCGGCCGGCATCCGTGGGATGGCACTTGGTCGACACGATCTGCGCATCGTCCAAGCCAGCCACCTGCGTCAGCTCCTGCACCAGCCGCGACTTGCCGATTCCCGGCTCACCCCAGATCAGCGCGGCGGAGCCGGCGCCGCGCTTTGCCTCGCGCAACAGCCCGAGCAGCAGCTCCATGCTCGCCGTACGCCCGATGAAATGCTCCTCGCTGATCATGGCGTACCGCTGGTCGGTCAAGCGCTCGGCGATCCGGGTGCGCAGGATCTTCGCGGGGAGGCCGATCGTGCCGACCTGGGTGCCGAGCGCCTCCATGTAGCTGTCGAGAATGGAGAGAGCCTCGCGCTTCGAGCCGCGCATCACCGCGCATTCGGCGTGCGCCATCACGGCTTCCTCGTTGTACGGATCGAGCCGCAGACATTCGGTCGCCAGCTCGTCTATCTCAGCCCAGTCGCCGCGACTGCGGGCCTGCTGCATCCGCGCGAGAAAGTGCCGCTGCACCGTGGCGTGTACCCGGGAGCGGTGCGTCTCGACCCAGTCGAGAAAGCGGTCGGAGATTCGGGGCGCGTAATGCGGCAGGAATTCCAGACTCTGCCCGATGCGAATCGTGTCGGGCGACGCAAGCGTGTCGAAGTCCGTATGTGCCGCCGCCCTGTCGAGCAGCAGCGTACCGTTCTCGCCGGTGATCGGCAGCCCGCATTCGCGCAGCCGCAACAGCGCCTGGCGGAAGCGCTGCCGCGCGCGCTTCTCGTCCCGGACGTTCGGCCAGATGAGATCGACTAGCGCCTGCCGCGGAATTCTCTTGCCGCGCTCGACGATCATGTACAGGGCGATAGCGAACAGGTAGGGCTGCTCCGGCCCGATCCGGGTATCACCTACCTCGATTGCGCTCTGTCCTAGTGCCTTGAGACGAACCATTCCTGCTCCGCCGCGGATGCCGCCTGGACGCTACTGGAGTCCGTCAGTCTGGCGTCACATTGGCGTTTGGAGGCCCTGACCGCAAGCCGAGGGACGCTCCAGCCCGGGCGAGGCCACAAAAAACTCCGCTCGAGGCGGAGTCTGTTTGCCTGGCAGGGAAAAACGCAAGTCGTGCTATTGCTGCACGAACGCGACCCTGGTCTCCATCGGATGATTGTTGCTCCGCAGCACCGCGACCGCCGTGTACTCGCCCTTCGGCAACTGCCGCTTCGCCTTGTTGTGGTACGTCACGCTGCCGGTCGAGCGGAGCAGGCGGGTCTGCAGCGCGGAGGTGAACATCCGCCCCTCGCTCCACCGCCACACTTCGTGTCCTTCGGAATCGAGCACGAAGAAGTCGTGCGTGAATCCGTCGGCGAAGAGCAGCTCCAGCGTGCGCTTGCTGTTGTTCGTCACGCGCAACGCGAGATCGATCTCTCCACCCGCGCGAACTTCCAGCACGCTGCCCAGCGGTTTTCCAGCGGTGATGTGTTGGCGCGACACTCGTGAATCGGCTTGCGTCTGACTCCACGGTCCGCATGCGAACGCGAGAGTCGCTGCTGCTGCGATTGGAATGACGAGCTTGATATCCACGATACAGACCCGATGTAAACGCCGCGGCCGACTTGCTGCTCACGTTTCTGTGAGCGGGCGAACTTATCTACAGAAAGGACGACGCGCAATAGAAAATGCTACATCTAAATCCCTGTGCTGCATCGACTTGGAAAATCATCTTTGTGACTACCAACATTGGGCGGTCAAAATGTCCTGTAGCTTGAGAAAAATTTCACAAGCGATAAATTCACCTCGCGGAAACACCAATGCGTCGCATTTGCTGAGGGGAGCGTGAGCGCGAAAATGCCCGGCGGCGACGATCGATTAGGTGAGGAAAAGGAAGCTCCGGCAACCAGCGGCTATGCTGCTGCGGGACTTCAGTTTGCGGTCGCGCTCATCCTGTTCGCGCTGGGCGGCGACTGGCTCGACGACAGGTTCGGAACAGGGCCCCTGTTCCTCCTGCTGGGCGTGTTCGGCGGCGGTGCCGCAGCGTTCTACGGCATGTACCGGAAATTGATGGCGCCCCACGGCAAGAAGCCCGAAAAGAGATGAGCCGCACCGTCCACGACACCTCCACCTGCGTCGCAATCACGATGCTCGCCAGCGTAAAATGTCGCCCGTTCTGAAGCGGTCCCTCCGGTTCCTAGCCGCGGCGACCGGGCTGATCGCACTCATCGCGCTCGTCATGCTGCTGGTTTTTCCGGGCGCCGAGAACATGCGCGCGATAGCGATCAGCGCCGCGCTGGCGCTGGCCGTTCAGCTCGCGTCGTTCCTGATCCTGCACGCGATGCGCGGGCAGGGCGTGATGATCGGCTGGGGACTCGGCTCGCTCCTTCGGTTCGCGGCGCTCATCACCTACGGCTTCCTCGCCGCGGGGACGCTCGGCCTCCCGCTCGCGGCCGCGCTCTTCAGCCTGGCTGCGTTTCTGTTCGCCACAAGCATCCTCGAACCGGTTATGCTGGAGCGATGATGCGGCGACGCTTTCTTCTCGCGGCCACGGCGATGCTCGGCGCTCTGTTCGCGCCCGCTGCGGCCGCGCAGGACCACGCGGCCCCGCCTGCCGCCCTCACGCAGGACGAGGCGGTCCAGCATGCGACGAACGTCCCCGAGCGCGTGGACATCATCACGCCGCACATCACGGACTCGCATTCACTCGAGATGCCGTGCTTCGAGCCCGGCTGGGCGTGCCACTACGAGCTGCCACGATGGAAGCCGATTCACATCGGCGGCCTGACACTCGACCTCTCGCCGACCAAGCACGTGGTCTTTCTCTGGATAGCCGCGGTGCTCTGCCTCGTCGTGCTGATCGGCGGCGCGCGCGCGCACGGTGGATCGAAGCCGGACGAGTCCCCGCGCGGCTTTTCGAACGTGATCGAGGCGGTCGTCCTGTACCTGCGCAACGAAGTCGTCCTTCCAAACGTCGGACCGCACGGGGATCGCTACGTGCCGTTCGTGCTGACGCTCTTTTTCTTCATCCTCTTCGTGAACCTGTTGGGGATGCTGCCGTACGGGTCGACGGCCACCGGCAACATCAACGTCACGGCGGTCTTGGCGTTCATCACGTTCATCGTGGTCGAAGTCGCGGGAATGCGCGCACTCGGCAAGAAGTACATCAACACGATCGTGTTTTGGCCGCACGACATGCCGCTCGCCCTCAAGCTCCCGATGACGTTCATCATGACGCCGGTCGAGCTGTTTGGAAAATTCACCAAGCCCATCGCGCTCGCCATCCGGTTGTTCGCGAACATGACGGCCGGTCACGTGATGGTGCTGGCGTTGATCGGAATGATCTTTACGTTCGGCGCGACGTTCATCGGCTTGGCGGTGTTCCCGTTCATCATGGTGGTCGCGATCATGCTGCTCGAGCTGTTCGTGGCCTTTTTACAGGCTTTCATCTTCGCCCTGCTTTCGGCCGTCTTTATCGGCCAGATCAGAGAAGCAGCACACTAGAGTTGTTCCTAGTCACTAGTCACTAGTCACTAGTCACTAGTCACTAGTCACTAGTCACTAGTC
>JBBEBQ010000010.1:408828-453075 GCA_040882285.1 Gemmatimonadaceae bacterium | reverse complement strand
TCCCGTTCTTCCTCTTCATCGTCGGCATCACCACGTGGATCTCGCTCGAGTCCCGCCGCGCGCGCGGCGCCTCCGAGGGCGACCTCGTCCGGCAGATCCTCAAGCGCGGACTCGTCATCATCGCGCTCGGCCTGCTGCTGAACATGTTCCCGTACGAGAAGATCGAGCGCTTCACCCAGCTCCGCTACACCGGCGTCCTCCAGCGCATCGGGCTCGCCTACATGTTCGGCGCGCTCATCGCGTTCCGCACGAATCTCAAGCAGCAGATAATCGCCTCCGGCATACTGCTCATCGGCTACCAGGTGCTGATGACGATCGTTCCCGTGCCGGGAAAGTTCGGACTCCCTGGCGCGTTCTTCCTCCACACCAAGGATCAGCACCTCGCGGCGTGGGTGGACCGCGCGGTCATGGGCGGACACCTCTGGTCGGGCTCGCGCACCTGGGACCCCGAAGGGCTGCTCTCGACGATCCCCGCGATCGGCACGGTCATACTCGGCGTCATCGCCGGCAGGTGGATCAACAGCAAGCAGCCGCTGCCGGAGCGCATCGCCGGACTGTTCGCCGCGGGATGCATCGCGATGGTGGCCGGCTTGATGTGGAACTGGTCCTTCCCGATCAACAAATCGCTGTGGACCAGCTCGTACGTGCTGTTCACCGCGGGGATGGGCGCGGCCACGCTCGCGACGTGCATGTGGATCATCGACCAGCACCGGGTCACATGGTGGACCAAGCCGCTCGCGATTTACGGGATGAATCCGATCGTCGCGTTCTGGGGGTCGGGGGCGATGGCGCGGCTGATCTACTCGGTGATCAAGGTGCCGTGCGGCGGAGAGAACAAGGTGGCGCTGCAGCGCTGCGTGTACGAGAGCGCGTACGTGAGTTGGCTGCCGCCGAAGCTGGCGTCGCTGGCGTTTGCCTTCACGTTCGTGCTCGTCTGGCTGGGGATTCTGTGGATCCTGTACAAGAAGAGAATATTCCTCAAGGTTTGAACGGCAACTGCCACATAGAACTGCCAAGCTGCGAGCTGCCAGCTGGGAGCTGCCGGCTTCGAGCTGACCGCGATTTTGATCTTACTAGTCACTAGTCACTAATCACTAGTCACCGCCCTTATGTGGTCTGAATTCAAAGCCTTCCTCCTCAAGCAGAACGTCATGGCGCTGGCGATCGCCGTCGTCATTGGCGCGGCGTTCGGAAAGCTGGTGACGGCGTTCGTGGACGATTTCATCATGCCGATCGTGGGCGTGCTCATTCCCGGTGGCGCGTGGCGGGAAGCCACATGGACAGTCGGATCTGTAGAGTTCCTCGTAGGCGACTTCGCGAGCGCGGCGCTCAACTTCGTCATCATCGGGTTCGTGGTGTGGCGGATGGCGAAGATGTTCATCAAGCCGGATCCGGCAGCGCCGGCGACCAAGACGTGCGCGTTCTGCCGGATGAGCATCGACGCGGCGGCTACGCGTTGCGCGCACTGCACGAGCGAGGTGGCGCGGGCCTGATTGGTTCGGCACCGGCCGAAATCGGTTGATTACGCGTGGTGCTCGGCCTATCGTTTGATTGAGGGCGAACCGCACCGGAGCGCCCTTGCCTGTCACCGCCAAGCTTTCACGCCGCTTCTACGACCAGCTCGGAGACGATGTCGCGAACGAGCTGGTCAACTGGTTCAACGCCGTGGACGAAACGTATCGCAATCAACTGCGCGAGTTGAACGACCTCAACTGGGAGCGGTTTCGCTCCGAGCTGCGCGCGGAGGGCGCGTCCATCCGGGCCGAGATGGACAAGCGATTCGCGGAAATGGATAAACGATTCGACGCGCGGTTCACGGCGATCGAGACGAGACTTGCCGCGCTCGAGGCTCGTTTTCCCGCGTTCGAAGAGCGAATCGACGCGAAGTTCGCCCGATGCGAAACGCGGATGTACAAGGCGATGTTCGCGTTCTGGACAGCGACCATCATCCCGCTAGCGGCACTTATTCTGGCGCTCGACGGAGTCTTTCAGCGCTGAGTGGCCATTTGGCGCCGCGCGCCAGATCGAGCTGGTCACGCGGCGGCAAGGAGGTTGCACTGGCTTCGACGAACGACCTCCCCTCGCATCCCGGATTCATGCACTCGTGAAAGATATGAAAGCTTTGCCGCGCGCGTACGCGCGATTCAGTCCACTCGCCGCCGGCGCCCTAGCACTCCTCCTCGGAATCGGCGCGGTCGAGCCCCGCGCCTCGCCGTTCGCCGAGCCGTCGTCCGTCAGCGGGCGCGAGGCGGTGGAATTCCAGGCGCGCCGGCAGACGGCCGCGCAGCGGAGAGCGGCCCAGAGGCGCGCGGCCCAGCGCCGCCGGCGCACGCCGCCGCCGCCCCCCCCGCCCAAGGCCACCAGCCCGCGCGGCGCGGCCGCCCTCAAGGCCGACCTCATGTCCATCATGACGTCGCGCACCCGCTCGGGCATGTGGAGCAGCAGCGTCATCTCGCTGTCGCGCGGCGACACGCTGTTCGCGGCCAACGCCGACATTCCGGTGCTCCCCGCGTCCACGATGAAGCTGCTCACGGCCGCGATCGCGCTCGACCGGCTCGGCCCCCACTACCGCTTCTCCACCGACGTGCTGCGCGACGGCGAGGTGGACGCCAACGGGACGCTCAAGGGCAACCTCTACATCCGCGGCGACGGCGATCCCTCGTTCTCCAGGCGGTTCCACCCCGGCAAGTACTCGGAGCCGGTGGACAAGCTCGCGCGCGCGGTCGCGGCCGCCGGCATCAGGCGCATCACGGGCGCGGTGATCGGCGACGCCACCGCGTTCGACAACGTGCTCTACCCCGAAGGCTGGCTCGAGCGGTACAAGGGATCGTCCTACGCGGCGCGCGTGTCGGCGCTGTCGCTCGCGGAGAACGTGCTGTGGGTGACGGTGGACCCCGCCGAGCGATCGGGAAGGGACGCCGTCGTCACCCTCGAGCCGGCGACCACGACGATCGCGATCCGCGGACGCGTGAGCACGGTCGCGGGCGGCGGAGCCGCGGTGCGCGCGAGGTACATGCCCGACGGCAACATCCAGGTGAGCGGCCGGATCGGCACGCGCTCGCCGGTGCGCCGGTACGGGCTCGTGGTCAACAATCCGCCGGCGTTCACCACCGGCGCGTTCCACGCGGCGCTGCGCGCTGTGGGCGTGCAGGTGGACGGCGGAGCGCAGCTCAGAAAGACGCCGGCCAACGCCACCAAGGTCACGTCGCTGCTGTCGCCGCCGCTCGAGCAGATCGTCGCGATCATGAACCGCGAGAGCATCAACCTGTTCGCCGAGCTGCTGCTGCGAAACGCGGTGCGCGGGCCGGGGCGCGAAGGCCAGGGATCCGTGCCGGCCGCCGAGTCGCTGCTGCGCGGGTTCTTCCAGGACAAGTTGGGGACGAATGCCTCCACACTCGCAGTGGCCGACGGCAGCGGACTCTCCACGCTCGACCGCGTCACGGGCTTCCAGATGGCGGAGCTGCTCGGCTACGCCCACGCCGCGCCGTGGGGGCCGGCGTTCCACGCGTCGCTCCCGGTGGCAGGCAAGTCGGAGCTGCTGCGGACGCGCATGCGGCAGACTCCGGCCGACGGAAACCTGCACGCGAAGACGGGGACGACGAACAACGTGCTGGCGCTCGCGGGCTACGTCACGTCGGAGAACGGCGAGGTGGTCGCGTTTTCCTTCATCTACAACGGGGCGGACCGGTGGAACGCGCGGGCGAGCATCGATGCGATGGGGGAGACGATTGCGCGCTTCGCGCGGTGACTAGTGACTAGTGACTGGTGACTAGTGACTAGTAACTACAACTGCGATCTCTACTCGCTCCTCTGATCGATCACGATGCCGCGCTTGGCCAGCTCGGCGATGTACTCATCGCCCGGGATCGCTTCGTCCGGTGTGTGAACTCCGGCCGGGACTTGGCCGCGGGCCTGCATCTGGCCGATGATGGATAGCGAGTAACCGGTCGTCCGCATCATCGCGCTGACGCCGAGCTTCGCGTCATACCTGTCCACCATCTCGTACGCGCGCCTCGCGGGCTTGCCGCCCTTCTTGCCCTCGACCACGATCCGGAGCGCGACCAGATCGTGCGCGCCGGGCATGGTGAGCTTCTCCGACATCGCCGCCACCGCCACGTCGCGCGGCGCGACCCGGACTCCCTTCACGTCGATCGGCTCCGAATCGAGCAGCCCGATCTCGCGGATCGCTTCCATTATCTCCGCGTGGCCGGGATAGCGCAGCGTCTTGTACTCCATGTTGGGGATCTTCCCCTCGTAGCGGAACGCCATCGTCGACAATCCGCCCGCGGTGTGGAACGCCTCGAGCCGCCCGACCGGCGCGGGGAAATCCACCGGCTCGCGCTCCGACAGCGCCTTCACCTGCATGCGCTTGCCGTCGCGCAGGATCCACGACAGGCTCGTGTAGTAGTCGAGCGTCCCCTCGAGCGAGTACACCACCATGTAGTTGAGCGGCGGCTCGGGATGCTGCGGCAGCCCGCCCACGTAGATCTTCACGCTGTCGACGCGGTCGAGCTGTTTGATTCCGTGCTCGGCCAGGATGTTCACCATTCCCGGCGCGAGCCCGCAGTCGGGGACGACGCTCACGCCGTTGTGCTTCGCCTGGGGATCCAGCTCCTTCTGCTGGAAGACGATCGGCGTGTTGCCGCCGAGGTCGCAGAAGTGCACCTTGCATTCGACCGCGTGCCTGGCGAGCTCGAAGTTGAAGTAGTACGGGATCGCGCTCATCACCGCGTCGGACTCGGTCATCAGCGCGCGCACGGCTTCCGTGTTGCGCACGTCCAGCGGGGTGGGAATCAGCCGCTTGCCGGAGTACGGCGCGAGGAAATCGCGCACGTGCTCGATGCTGATGTCAGCGAGCCTGATCTGCTCGACCTCGGGGTTCTGCAGCAGGTCGTAGGCACAGGCGGACCCCTGAAGGCCGGCACCGAGGACAAGCAAACGCATGTGGCGGAGGACTCCCAGGTTCGGGTTGCATCGGCAAGATAAACGGCGGACACTGGCTCCTGGGGTATTCCAAAGGGAATCCCTGTAGCCGCCCCCGTTGGCTCGCATCCTGCCAACCAAAAGAGCCATGACCGAAACAGACAACGCCTGGCGCAAGCACCTCCTGGAATCCGACGATCAGATCGCCGCCCTGCTCGAATCCTCCAAGCGCATCGCCGTGCTCGGCATTAAAGTCGAGCTGCACAAGCCCGCCCGATTCGTCCCCGCGTACGCGATGGCCGCCGGGTACGAGATCATCCCCGTGCCCGTATACTATCGCGAAGTGACCGAGATACTCGGCAAGCAGGTGTACCGCAAAGTCGCCGACGTGCCGGGGGAGGTGGACATCGTGAACGTGTTTCGCCGGCCGAAGGACATCCCGCCGCACGTGGACGACATCATCGCGAAGCAGCCGCGCGCGGTGTGGTTCCAGCTGGGGATCACCAACGACGAAGCGGCGGAGAAACTCGCGCGCGCCGGGATCGACGTCGTGCAGGACCGGTGCATGATGGTCGAGCTGCGCCGGATCGGGAGGTAACATGGACCGCGTTCGCGTCGCGTCGCTGCAGTACTTCATCCGGCCGGTCACGACCTTCGAGCAGTTTCGCGACCAGGTCGTGGGTCTCGTGGGCACCGCCGCCGATTATAAGTGCTCGCTGCTCGTCTTCCCCGAGTACTTCACCGTCCAGCTCCTCACGCTCGGCGACATCAAGCGGCCGATCTCGCAGCAGATCAACGACCTCGCGGACCAGGTGCCGCGCTTCACCGAGATGATGAGCGGGCTCGCGCAGGAGCACGGCATCTACATAGTCGCGGGCACGATCCCCGTGGAGGATTCCGAGGGGACGATCCGGAACCACTGTTTCGTGTTCGGGCCCGGAGGCAAGCACGGCGTGCAGGGCAAGCTGCACATGACGCGGTTCGAGTCCGAGGACTGGATAGTCGCGCCCAGCGACCGGCTGAACGTGTTCGAGGCCGAGTTCGGCCGGTTCGCCGTCGCCATCTGCTACGACGTGGAGTTTCCGGAGATGGCGCGCGCCGCCGCGCGCGCGGGCGCGAACATCCTGGTGGTGCCGAGCTGCACGGACGACCGGCAGGGGTTCCTGCGCGTGCGGTACTGCGCGCAGGCGCGCGCGATCGAGAACCAGATGTACGTGATTCACTCGTGCACGGTGGGGTCGCTGCCGATGGTGCCCGCAGTCTCGCTGAACTACGGCCAGGCCTCGATTCTCACGCCGAGCGATTTCCCCTTCTCGCGCGACGGCATTCTCGCGGAGGGAAATCCGAATCAGGAGATGATGGTGATCGGCGAGCTGAACCTGCACACCATTCTCGACACGCGCGACACGGGCACGGTGCTCCCGTTGTTCGACAGCCACCGCACGGCGAAGCTGGTGGAGAACCCGGAGATCATCGCGCTGTGACGGACGCCAGCGCGGACATCCGCGTGCGCAACACCGGGGCGCGCGACCTGCCCGGGATCACGGCGCTTACGCGCGCGGTGTATCCCACGTCGAGGCCGTGGAACAGCGACCAGCTCGGGCGGCACCTCGACGTGTTTCCCGAAGGACAGTTCGTGGCGGTGACGCCCGACGACAAGGTCGTGGGAATGGCCGCGAGTCTGGTGATCCTGTGGGACGATTACCAGTCGCACATGAGCTGGCGCGAGTTCACCGCGGCGGGGACTTTCTCCAACCACGATCCCGAGCACGGCCGCACGCTGTACGGCGCCGAAGTGATGGTGCACCCCGATCACCAGCGGCGGGGGATCGGGAAGATGCTGTACGCGGCGCGGCGGGAGCTGGCGGAGCGGCTGGGGCTCCTGCGAATCCGCGCGGGCGCGCGGCTGCGCGGCTACCTCGAGTACGCCGAGCGGATGTCCGCCGAAGAGTACGTGCGGTGCGTGGTGCGGGGGGAGTGCAAGGATCCGACGCTGTCGTTCCAGCTGCGGAACGGCTTCCACGTGCTCGCGGTGGTCAGCGATTATCTGCTGCACGATCCGGAGAGCCGGGGCTACGCGGCGATCATCGAGTGGCTGAATCCGGCGGTGGCGAAGCCCGAGGACTATCCGAAGGGTGCCGCTGGGGGCTGGATGGTGACTAGTGACTAGTGACTAGTGACTAGTGACTAGTCACCGATACGTGCCGAGAAGCTTAAAGTAGCGCAAGCACTCCAAGCACCAGCGTAACCCCGCCGATGATCCCGCGAAACGGAGTCAACGCGCTGGACGCCGAGCCCAGCTCATCGCCGATGCTCGGCACCGTCGTGAGCGCGCGGGTGCCGAGCATGAGCCCGCCCATGATGAGCGCGATGCCGAGCAGGGTGAAGAAGTGCAGGATCCCCGCGATCAGCGCGACGATCCCGATGACCGTCTCGTACGGCTTGAGCGCCGCGATCACTCCGCTGAACCCGCGCATGCTGACGAACGTGTCGGCCAGTAGGAGCAGGCCGGTGAGGATGGCGATGAGGGCGTAGAGCATTGGAATAGGGGCTGGATGGTGACCAGTGACTGGTGACTAGTGACTAGTGAACTACCCGACAAGCATGACACGGAGAGCCGTACGCAGAAAGGCTTCCCCCGGTTTCGCCGCTTCGCAGTTCGCCGTTACTAGTCACTAAGTCACTAGTCACTAGTCACTAGTCACAGTTTCACCGCGTAACGGTGTATACGACGAGCTCCACCGGATGCTCGTACTGCCCCGCCTTCTGCCTGGGCGCGAGCGCGAGGATGAATCGCCCCGTGGCCGTCGCGGCCAGGGCGATTCCCGGTCCCACGGTGATCGGCTGCGCGCCCGCGGTGGACGCGAGCGGCCGCAGGGTGATGATCCCGCGCGCGCTCTCGATGATCATCCCGCTCGCACCCTCGCCGACCTGGATGTTCGGCGCCGTGGACATGTCCACGGGAATCGAGATGTCGATCGTCGGCCCCGTCTTCCAGGCGGGCTGCACCAGCTTCGCGCCCGCGGGCAGCGAGCCGTGCAGCACGCCGCTCTTCGGGTCGAGCGCGGCGTACGACGGCGACGGCTCGTAGTCCTGCACCCGCTGCGGCGTGGAGCCGACCGCGAGGATAGTTCCGTCGCTGGTCCAGCGCACCCGCCAGCCCGGCCCGACCGTGAACATCCGCGGCCGCGCGCTGTCCGCCGCGCCCGCCGCTCTCGGATCGCGCGGCACGTTGATCACCGCGGGGCGCGACACCGCGCGAGCGTACGACATCCCGCTGCTCGGGAACGACGCCGCGCGCAGCGTCGCCGTATCCACTCCCGTCTGCCGGCTGAGATTCACCCACATCTCGTCCGGTATGAGCGGCGACTCTCCGTGCGACAGGTTGTACGCGCGGCTGTACGCGATCGCGCTCCAGTCCGGTGATGGCGCGACGTCCCACACGCTGTCCACCTGCACCTGGAAGCCGTTCCCTTCCATGCCGACGAAGAACCCGTTCGGCACCGGCTCCGCCTCCACTCCCGCCGGATCCACCACCGCGATGATGTTCTTCCGATCGCTCGACAGCGCCCACTTCGTCAAGGACGCCATCCCGTACGTGCCCTTATTAACGGGCGTGCGCATCACGACCGGCGCGGTGGCTGCGGATGTATCCGTCGTGGGTGCACTATCGTCGCTGGCTACGCACGTGCCAAGAGCGACGGGGGCGAGCGCGGCGAGAAGGAAACTGCGGAGATCGTGGTCAGGACGTGTCATGGGCAAGGCCGTTGAGGACACGGTAGAGTATAGCTCACCAGCCCCGGGCGGGGACCGGCGGGAGGGTAACTCCGAAGCGCCGTCTTAGCGAGCGTAGTTTGCGAGCGTAGGCGCGAGAACGTTACCCTCCCGCCGGTCCCCGCCCCTCGCAGTTACAGCGCTATACGCAGACCCTGTTTCGCCCCTGCTCTTTGGCCCGGTACAACGCCTCGTCCGCCTTTACAAACAAGGTCTCGACCGTGTCCACTCCCGGCGACGGGAACGTGGCCACGCCGATGCTGGTCGTGAGCTTCGCGCCCCCGCGATCGGTGCCCAGAAAGCTGTGGCGCTCGATCCGCTCCCGCACGCGCTCGGCGAACGCGACCGCGCCCTGGGATGTGGTCTCGGGCAGAACCACCACGAACTCCTCCCCGCCGTACCGCGCCACGAAATCCACCGTGCGCGTCGAGCGCTGGAGCAGCGCCGCGACCTCGTGCAGCACCTCGTCGCCCGCGAGGTGGCCGTACGTGTCGTTCATGAACTTGAAGTAGTCGAGGTCCACCATCAGCAGCGACAGCATCGAGTCGTACCGGCGCACGCGGTCCATCTCCGCCACCAGCCGCAGCGTGAGAGCGCGGCGGTTGAGCAGCTGCGTCAGCGGGTCGGTGTGCGCCAGGACCTCGAGCCGCTGGTTGTCCGCGCGGGTCAGCTCCACCGCGTGCGCGCGGCGGATCGCCGCCAGCGCGCTGCCCACGACCGTGCTGGCGAATTCCACGTCGCCCTCGTCGACCTCCGGCCTGGACTGGTCGCGGCGCAGCAGGAACACGCCCGATGTGTCGTCGTCCAGGTAGAACGGGAGCACGATCACCGACTTCACCGAGACGTGCAGGCCCTCCTGCTCCCAGCGCTTGCGCAGCTCGGTGTACCACGGGCTCTGGTGGATGTCGCGGATCAGCACCGGCCGCTGGTCGAGCAGCGCGGCCGCGATCTCGGGATACCGGTCCACCTTGACCTGCAGGTTCTGCAGCGAGGGCGCCTCGAACGCGGTGGCCACCACGCCCATCTCGTCGCCGGGCTTGGCGAGCACGACCGACGCCTGCGACAGGTCGAGCGCGCACGCCAGGCGGCGCGTGAGCATGTGGAAGATCTCGTCGCTCGCGAGATTCCCCATGACCTCGTGGAGGATGTCCACGAGATGTCCCCGGTTCTGCGCTTCCTCCCGGACCCGGTGCAGCTCCGCCTCCATCTTCTGGAGCGCCGCGCGCAGGACTTCTATCGTCTCGTCCTGCTGCTGCTTCGCGCGCGTTTCCGGCGGAGTCTTCACCGTCGGCGCCATCAGCTCTCGGAGCCGGCCTCTACTGCCTCGTCGGCTTCGTCGCCGCCGGTGTCGCCCGGGCCGCCCGGGCCGCCCGGGCCGCCCGGGCCGCCATCTTCGCCCTCGTCCTCCGGCACCACGCGCGCGACCGCGGTCACGACGTCGCCCGGATCGAGATTCACGAGCCGCACGCCCTGCGCGATCCGGCCGGTGGTGCGGATCTGCGAGACCGGCGAGCGGATGATGACTCCGCCGCGGGTGATGATCATGATCTCGTCTTCCGGCAGCACTTCCATGATTCCCACGACGTCTCCGGTCTTCTCGGTGCGGTTCACCGTGATGATCCCCTTGCCGCCGCGATTCTGCACGCGGTAGTCGTCGATATTGGAGCACTTGCCGAGCCCGCGCTCCGTCACGACGAGCAGTGTCGCCTCACGCTTGATGACGACCATCCCCACGACATGGTCATTCGCGCGCAGCTCCACGCCCTTCACGCCCGTGGTGTCGCGTCCCATCTGCCGGACCTGCTGCTCGTGGAAGCGGATGGACAGGCCGTGCTTGGTCGCGAGCACGACGTCGTTGGTGCCGCTCGTCACCTGCACGTCGATCAGCTCGTCGCCGGCGTCGATCTTGATCGCCTTGATCCCGTTGGCGCGCGGGTTGGCATACTGCGACAGCGCGGTCTTCTTCACCGTGCCGTCGCGCGTGCAGAACAGGAGGAACTCGGTGTCGCTGAACGCGCGCACCGGCACGATCGCCTTGATCTGCGTCTCGGGCGAGACGTTGATCAGGTTGACGATCGGCTTGCCGCGCGCCGCGCGCCCGGCCTGCGGCAGCTCGTGCACCTTGAGCCAGAAGCAGCGGCCGTCGTGCGTGAAGCACAGCATGTAGTCGTGCGTCGAGCCGATGAACAGCCGCTCGATGAAGTCCTCTTCCTTGAGCCCCTGGCCGCTGAGCCCGCGCCCGCCGCGCCGCTGCTTGTGGTACGTGGACACGCTCGTGCGCTTGATGTAGCCCGAGTGCGAGATCGTGATCACCATGTCCTCCTCGGCGATCAGATCCTCGATCGTGAACTCGCCCTCGTCGCTCGTTATCTCCGATCTCCGCTCGTCCCCGTACGTCTCGGCGACTTTCTCCAGCTCCGCGCGGACGAGCCGCATCCGGCGCGGCTTGGACGAGAGGATGTCGCGCAGGTCCTTGATCGTCGCGCGCACCTCCTTCAGCTCGACCTCCAGCTTCTCGATCTCGAGACCCGTGAGCTTGGCGAGCCGCATGTTGAGGATCGCCTCGGCCTGCCGCTCGCTGAGCTTGAACTTCTTCTGCAGCTGCCCGCTCGCCGTCGCCGTGTCGTCGGCGGCGCGGATGAGCTTGATGACCGCGTCGATGTTGTCGACCGCGATCTTGAGACCCTCGAGGATGTGCTCGCGCTCGACCGCCTTGTCGAGATCGAACTGCGTCCGACGGATCACCACGGTATGCCGGTGCTCGATGTAGTGCAGCAGCACGTCGCGCAGCGGCATGATCTTCGGCACGAGCTGGCCCGTGCCCGGGTCGGGCACCAGCGCCAGCATGATCACGCCGAACGTGGACTGCATCGCCGTGTGCTTGTACAGCTGGTTCAGCACCACGCGCGGGATGGCGTCGCGCTTGAGCTCGATCACGATGCGCATGCCGTCCTTGTCGGACTCGTCGCGCAGCGCGGAGATCCCCTCGAGCTTCCCTTCCTTCACCAGCTCGACCATGTCGATGATGAGCTTGGCCTTGTTCACCTGGTACGGCAGCTCGTTCACGACGATCTGCGACTTGTTGGAGGATTCCTTTTCCTCGATGACGGCGCGCGCGCGCATCACGATCCGGCCGCGCCCCGTCTCCTGGTAGGCGCGGATGCCGGCGCGGCCGTAGATGTAGCCGCCCGTCGGGAAATCCGGGCCCTTGATGAGCTTCCGCACCGCGCCCGGCTCGATCTCAGGATCTTCGATCAGCGCGACGAGCGCGTTGACGACTTCCCGGACGTTGTGCGGCGGGATGTTCGTCGCCATGCCGACCGCGATCCCCGACGAGCCGTTCACCAGCAGGTTTGGCACCGCCGACGGGAGCACACTCGGCTCCATCAGCCGGTCGTCGAAGTTCGGCGTGAAGTCGACGGTGTTCTTGTCGATGTCGGCGAGCATCTCCATCGCGACGCGCGTGAGCCGCGCCTCGGTGTACCGGTACGCGGCCGCGGGATCGCCGTCCACCGAGCCGAAGTTCCCCTGCCCGTCCACCAGCGGATAGCGCAGCGAGAAATCCTGCACCATGCGCACGAGCGCATCGTACACCGACGAGTCGCCGTGCGGGTGATACTTGCCGAGCACGTCGCCGACGACGGTCGCCGATTTCTTGTACGGCCGGCCCGGCACGAGACCGAGCTCGTTCATCGCGTACAGCACGCGGCGGTGCACGGGCTTGAGCCCGTCGCGCACGTCGGGGAGCGCGCGCGACACGATGACGCTCATCGAGTAGTTGATGAACGACTCTTTGATCTCGTCGTCTATGAGGCGCGGAAGGATGCGTTCGCGGATGATGGGCGCGGTCATCTAATCGGGTGAGTGGGTGGCGGGCGGTAGGGGAATCCGCCGAACCCTGCAATATACGATTTCCGACGGGCTTAATCAATGGTGAACATCCGTGGTAAGTGCCTGCGATTCAACAGCTTAGGACTGCCAGCGGTAGTAGTCGGAACCCGCCCCCAAAAGGTGGGACTTTCGCCGGCCGTGGGCCGCGCCGAAGTTCAGGGGGAGCGACTTTTCTCCGGTTCCACAAAGGGAGGTCCCCGTGCGAAGCTTTTTCCTGGTAATCTTGCCGGCGGCGGCAGCGCTGGCGTGCGCGCGAACTGTTGCGGTGCCGCCCCCGCCGCCGGCGGCGGAAGTTTCGATGACGCCCGTGCATCGATCCACCGAAGGGATGGTGCTCGCGCACGCGAACCTCATGGGGTGGGGCGCGGGACCCGCGGCGCTGCCGGCCGGCGCGCAGATGATAGTGCTCGACGGCGATCCGACCAAGGCCGAGCTGTTCACGCTGCGGCTCAAGCTCCCCAACAACTACACGATTCAGCCGCACTATCACCCGCAGTGGGAGCACATCACCGTCATCAGTGGACTGTTCCACATCGGCATGGGCGACACGTTCAGGGCGGGCGGCTGGAACGAGCTGCAGCCGGGCTCGTTCATCGCGATGCGGCCGGGGATGCGGCACTTCGTGCACACGGTCGGAGAGACGGTCGTGCAGCTGCACGCGATGGGACCGTGGGTGGTGACGTACGTGAATCCGGCGGACGATCCGAGGAATCGATAAGAAGAGCTGGCAGGCCGACAGCTGGCAGCTAGCAGCGAAAAGATCGAGGAAACCAGTGGCGTGCCATCGTCTCGCGGTTCCTGTGAGCTCATAGCTGCTAGCTGCTAGCTTTACTCTTGATCTTCCATGCCCCACTGCGACGACCGTCCTCCGCCCGCCGAGATCGCGTCACCCGAGCTGAAACGTCCGCGCGACGACGAGCTCGATCTCTTCGGGCTGACGCACCAGGGCAAGGTCCGCGAGACCAATCAGGATCATTTTCTCGTTTGCACCGTGCACCCGCAGGTCGTGGTGCACAAGACGAGCCTGCCGCACGTGGACAAGTTGCCGCTGCGCGGGTCGCGGCTCGCGACGATTCTGGTCGTGGCCGACGGCGTGGGCGGCGGCGACTTCGGGAGCGAGGCGGCGCAGCTCGCGACCGAGTCGGTCACGAAGTACGTGTCGTGCACGCTGCGCTCGTACCACGCGGCCGGGAAAGCGTCGGACGAAGAGCTGCTCGATTCGCTGCGCACCGCGATCGGCGAGGCGCACGACGCGGTGCTGGCCGACGGCGCGGGTCGTACACCGCCCACGAGCATGGCTTCCACGCTCACCGTCGGGCTCGTGATCTGGCCGTGGGCGTACGTGGTGCAGGTGGGCGACAGCCGCGGCTATTACTGGAACGGCAGCGAGCTCAAGCGGCTCACGCGCGATCAGACGATCGCGCAGGACTTGGTGGACAAGGGAGTGCTGCCCGCGGAGCGCATGGAGATCTCGCCTTACCGCAACGTGCTCGCGAGCGCGATCGGGGGCGGCGAGGCCACTCCCGAAGTCACGTGCATAGAGATCCAGCGCAGCGGCACGCTGCTGTTCTGCTCGGACGGCCTCACCAAGCACGTCACGGACGAGGAGATCGGTGAGCGCATGAGCCGCATGACCGGCTCCGAGCAGCTGGCGCGCGAGCTGCTCGATCTCGCGCTCGAGCGCGGCGGAACCGACAACGTCACCATCGTGGTTGGCCGCGCGCCGCCGGAGAAGACGCCGCCGGTATCACGCCCGGCCTTTTCTCCCTAACGTCCCGCCGCCCTGCCCTTCCGCTTCACTTCCTCCGTCCAGTTCTGAATCACGACCATGTCGGACAGGCGGCCCTGGTACACCATCACGAACTTCCCGTCCGCCCGCACGTCGTAGTTCGAGTGCGGGATCGCGGCCTCGTACACCGACACGTCGAATAGCGGAGTTCGCGACAGCACGCGGAACTCCGGCGCGGTCTGGACCGACACCGCCATCAGCGGCGTGTCTTCCCGCCCGGTCCCGCGGTAGAACAGCTCTCTTCCGTTGCGCGACCAGACCGGCTCGATGCCGCCGCTCTGCGACACGAGCATCTTTCCGCCCGGACCGTCGAGCGGACGCACGTATACCTCGTTCTGGCCCGACTCGTCGGACACGTACGCCAGCCAGCGGCCGTCCGGCGAGATCGCGGGGTAGTACTCATTGAAATTGGTGGCGAGGAACGGCTGCTCCTTCCGGTCGCCGGTGAGCGGCGTGAGCGCGAGATCGAAGCTGCCGGCCGCCCCCGTGAGAATCGTCAGCGCGCGCTGGTCGCCGGGAAGGAACGCAGCCACGGTCTGCGCCGACGCGCCGACGTAGATTGAATCCGCGGCGCCGCTCCCGTCGGCATTCCGCGCGAACATCCCGATCACACCGTTGCGCGCGCTCGCGTACGCCACCCGCCGGCCGCTCGCGTCCCACACCGGATCGTGCCCGTCGTTGTCGAAGGTGAGGCGCGTGAGCGTGCGGTCCCGCAGGTCGAGCGTCCACACGTCGCGCGTCCCCTGCTGCGTGAAGTCCACCGCGATCCGCGCTCCGTCCGGCGAGAAGCGGGGACTGTGGAAGCGCCGCTGCACGTCCGCCGCGCGCGTCGCGACGCCGGCCCGATCCACCAGCATCAGCTCGAACGGAAGCTGCGGCACGTATACCAGCGAGCCGTTGTGCGAGACCGAGACTTGCGGCGGTCCGCCCACCGGCAGCAGGACCTGCTGCGCCAGCGTCACCGGCGTGCCGGTGAGCTTCGCGTCGTCCAGATCGAACGCCGCGCCGAACAGCGTTCCCTCCGGATCGATCCACGCGATGTAGCCGCGGTCGTACGCCACGCCCGCGACGACCTGGTCGAGTATCAGCTTCCGCTTGCCGCTGGCGACGTCGATGAGGTACGGCCGGCCGATGACGCCCGCGCCCGGTGCGGCGATAGTTATCACCGAGCGCCCGCCATCGACCGCGTGCGTCACGATCAGCGCGGACTCGCCCTTCGACGAATCCGGGCCGGCGACGACGCGGCTCTTGCCTTCGCCGTCGATCGCGTAGATCGCGCCGTCGAGACCGGTGACGGCGAGCGTGAGGTTGTCGAGCCAGATCCCTCCCTGCGGAAACAGCGCGCCCGTGGGAACCGGGACGACGGCGCCGCCCGCCGCTGACATCCTCTTCATCGTCGTGCCGGCGGTGAAGCTGATCCACTGCCCGTCGGGGCTGAACAGCGGGTTCGCCGCTCCCTCCGTTCCGGCGATGGGAGTCGCGACCAGCTCGTCCAGCCGCCTGCGGTACAGCTGCACTCCGCGCGCGCCGTGACCGGCGTACACCAGCGTTCCGCCGTCGGGAGAGATCGTGAGCATCGTCAGCCCCGATCCGTCCAGGCGATGGTCCGGCGGCGTCGCGACGACGAAGCGCGATACGGCGGGAACCGCGCGCTGATCGGCGGACGCCGCGCTTCCGATGGCGTAGCCGAGCGCGATCGCGGCCAGCGCGATCGCCGGGAGCGCCACGAGAGGCCGCCGCCACCACGGAATAGCGGCGGAGCGAACGGCGCCGGTCGCGCGCGCCGCCGCCGTTACGACGCCGGGCGTGTTGATCGCCGCGGAGAATTCCGCGGCGGTCGCGAACCGGTCGGCCGGGAGCTTCTCCAGCGCGGTGAGCACCGCCAGCTCGACGTGCCGCGGGATCGTGTGCCGCTTGGGCAGGAGCGGCCGCGGCTGCTCGGTCAGAACCTTCGCGACGATTGACTGCGCGGTCGGGCCGGTGAACGGCGGCTCGCCGACCAGCATCTCGTACGTGACGGCGCCAAGCGCATACACGTCGGAGCGCGCGGTGATCTCGCGCTCGCCCATCGCCTGCTCGGGGCTCATGTAGTGCGGGGTGCCGAGCGACATCCCGGTCTCGGTCATGCGCGTGCCGGCGGTGCTGACCGCGAGGGCGATCCCGAAGTCGGCGACGAGCGCCTGCCCGTCGTGCAGCAGGATGTTCTCCGGCTTGATGTCGCGGTGGATCACGTTGCGGCGATGCGCGTAGTCGAGCGCGCTCGCGACTTCGGTCGCGATCTTGACCGACTCCGCGATGGGGAGCTGCTTCTCGCGATTCAGCCGCTCGCGCACGGACACGCCTTCGACGTACGGCATCACGTAGAAGAGCAATCCGTCGACCGCGCCGGAGTCGAACAGCGGGAGAATGTGCGGGTGCTGCAGGTTCGCGGTCAGCTTGATCTCCGCGAGGAATCGCTCCGCGCCGATCACGGCTCCCAGCTCGGGGCGGAGCAGCTTGAGCGCGACGAGGCGGTCGTGCCTGAGATCGCGCGCGAGGTATACAGTGGCCATCCCGCCGACGCCGATCTCGCGGTCGATGGCGTACCGGTCGGCGAGCGCGGTGGAGAGCTTGTCGATGCTGGTCAGATAATTACCCGGTGTGGCGAACGGTTAGCGCTGTCCGCGCGCCAGGTTTCTGATCTCGGCGCCCCAGTTCTGGACGACCACAACCGGCACCGGGGCATTGCTCACCTCGGCACCCACTGGGCGGGTGAAAATGAAGCGCTGATCGTCCGGCATGACGTCGTACGATCGACCCTGAGGGAGAAGATTGAGGCCGCGGGTCGAGAAAAGAATGCGCTGGTCGCCGGTGCGGAACGTAGAATCGGACACTAGAGAGACCGATATGATGTTCCCGGCAGCCTCCCGATAGAACAGCTCCCTTCCGTTGCGCGCCCAGAAGGGCTCGAACCCGCCATTGCGCGATACCTGCCACTTTCCCTCGTTGACGTTGGGAAAGGGCCGCACGTACACCTCGTATCTGCCGGTCTCGTCCGATGCGTATGCCAGCCAGCGCCCGTCCCGCGAGAGTGCCGGTCCGACTTCCTGAAACCGCTCCGAGGCGATGAGCGGGACGGCACCACTGTCGCGGCGGAACAACAGCAGCATATCCCGGCTCGGCGGCGCGCCGACCCGCACGATCATCTGCGCCGGATCCCTGGTCAGCGCGATCTCGAAAAGGCCCCGCTGCAGATCAACCAGAATCTCCTCGCCGCCGGTACCGTCCGCGCGCCGAATCCGGAAGTCCGAGTTCCCGCCCTGCACCGACGTGTAGATCACCGATGCTCCGTCCGGCGACCAGGCGGCCGCGCGCGTGTTGCTTCCTTCGAAGGTAAGCCTCCGAAGCGCGCCCCCGTCGAACTCCTTCACCCAGATGTCGTCGCTTCCGGAAACCCGCGCTCCGACCGCGAGCCTTCGACCGTCGTGCGACAACGCCATCCCCCAGTTCGCCGACGTCACGAACGACCACGCCGAGTCCACCGGCGATGTCAATCCCGACCTGGTCACCCACACCGGCTCCACTAACGACCCCGCCTGCGAGGCGCCGGGGATGTACACGAGCGTTCCATTCCGCGCGACCGTCATGTCCGCGACCACGACACCGGTCCGAACACCGCTGAGCACGGGCACGGCCGGCCCGGTAAGAACGCGCTTGCGGATGTTGAAAGGCGCGGCGAACGCCCCGCCATCCCGTCGCACGAACACGATGTTTCCATCGAGAAACCATCCCTGCAGCGACTCCGCGGCCAGCACATTGGACTCGCCGGTCTCGAGATCGAGCGCCCGCACGTCGGCGTCGTCGCAGCCGGGCCGGCAGGTAGTGATTATGGCGCCGGCGCTGCCTGGAAGTCCCGTGACGTTTACGACGCCCCGGCCCATGGAGTCCGCCGATACTACCCGTCTGCTTGGTCCGCCCGCGGCGGGCACGGCGAGCAGATTGAAAGATGCTGTGGTGAAGAGAATCGTTCCGTCGTCCAGCCATGCCACGGCCGGCTGGATCGCTGCGGAATCGGACAGGGTTATCGCGGACCCACCGAACGCCGGCACTTTCTTCAACTTCCCTTCGGCACCGAACGCGATCCATTCACCGTCCGGCGAAAACGCCGGGCCGGCGGCTTCATCCGTTCCGACGATCGGAACGGCGTCGAGCTTGTCGGGCTCCTTCAGCCAGAGCTGCTGCTTTCCTATGGTATCCACGAACGCGAGCGTTTCGCCGTCCGGGGACACCGCGAGGAAGCGCCCCACGACGGATACCGGAGTCACCGTCTTCCACAGCATGATGCGGTCACGACGGACCGACCGCTCCGGAGGTCGCAGCCAACCCCACGCACCGACCGCAATCGCCATGGCAGCGACCGCCCACGGCAGCGCGTGCAGGGCGCGCTGCCGGGCGCCCGGCCTCGCCGCCACTGCGCGCGCGCTCGCCGTAGCGCGCGTCTCCGGGACCGGACCGCGTCCGGCAATCGCGTCCGCGAACTGCGCCGCGCTCGCGAACCGGTCCGCCGGCATCTTCTCCAGCGCGGTAAGCACAGCCGCTTCCACGTGCGGCGGCACCGACCGCCGCTTGACCGCGAGCGAGATCGGATCCGTCGTGAGTACCTTCGCTACTACCGCCTGCGCGTTCGGTCCGATGAACGGCGGCTCGCCCGTCAGCATCTCGTAAGTGACCGCGCCGAGCGCATAGATATCCGCGCGATGATCCACGGACTTGTCGCCCATCGCCTGTTCTGGGGCCATGTATTGCGGCGTGCCAAGCGACATTCCCGTTTGCGTCATGCGGGCGCCACCCGCCTGCTGCACGGCCAGCGCGATGCCGAAGTCCGCGACGAGCGGACGTCCGTCGTGCAGCAGGATGTTCTCCGGCTTGATGTCGCGGTGCACCACGCCGCGCTTGTGCGCGTACTCGAGCGCGTCGGCGACGTCGCTCGCGATTCGCACCGCCTCGGCGATCGGCAGCTGCTGCTCGCGCTCGAGCTTGCGGCGCAGCGTCTCTCCCTCGACGAACGGCATCACGTAATACAGGTGCCCGCCGGCGTTCCCCGAGTCGAACAGCGGCAGGATGTGCGGGTGCTGCAGGTTCGCGGTGAGCTCGATCTCCTTGAGGAACCGCTCGGGGCCGAGCAGCGCGCTCAGCTCGGGGTGCAGCACCTTGATCGCGACTTTGCGGTGGTGCTTCACGTCTTCGGCGAGATACACGGTCGCCATTCCGCCCTGGCCGATCTCGCGCTCGATGGTATAGCGGTCGGCGAGCGTCGCGCTCAGGCGGCTTGACTCGGTCACCTAGCCGCCCGGAAGATGTCGCTGAACGCGTCGGTGAAAACCACGATCGGGGCGCCGGCGCGGGCAGACCGCACCATCACCAGCCCCTTCCCGTCAGGAAGGACGTCGTAGTCTGAGCCGTCTTCGGAGAGCTCGTGTGACGACCGGAAGATCTCACGACGGCCGGCGACTGTGGGAGCAGCCTGGCCGGTGATCGCGACGGCGATGACAGCCCCTTCGAGCGTGCGATAAAACAGCGTTCGCCCGTCACGGCTCCACACCGGCTCCTGCCCGCCATTGTTCGAGATGACCTCGCGCGCGCCCGCGACCGGCACCGCGCTCGCGTACACCTCCGCGCGGCCGCTTTCGTCCGACACGTACGCCAGCCACTTGCCGTCAGGCGAGAGCGCAGGGGCCGTCTCGCTGAAAGGAGTGGCTTGGTACGGTTGTCCCCGTGTCGAATCGAGCGAAGCTATGAAAATGTCCGAAGTGTTAGCATCGGCTGGGTCCTGCACCGCGTAGGCAAGCCACTTGCCGCCGACGGAAACCTGATTGATGAGCCGGGGACTGACCGAGAGGAGGACTCGCTCGGGTGCGCTGCGGTCGGCGGGCTGGATCCTCACCAGCGAATCGCCGGCGTACACCAGGCTGCGCCCGTCAGGTGTCCAGGCGAGATACTCGCTGTTTCCGGAGAACGTGAGCCGCAAGGTCGTTTTGCGCTCGAGATCGTGGACCACAATCTGGTGCCCGCCCGCAATCCCACCCATCGCGACCGCCAGGCGCCGGCCGTCGGGAGAGATCCGCGGGCTGTCATAATGATTCGCGTTCACCGGGATGTTGATCTCCCGCGCCACCCCGTTTTCCACGAAATCCACGGCTCCGCCCGCCGTGCCGGACTGATAAATCAACAGTCCGCGTGCGGATATGTCGTAATCGATCGGCCGGCTGAGGTTATCGGTCAGGGTGCGGGGTGACCCGCTCGTGGCGCCCCGTCGCGGCTCGTAGCGTTGCGCGACGAGCGATCCTCCGCGTGCGACGGTCACGTATCCAGCGGCGCTATACACCGGCCGGGCGCCGTCGGTGATGTAATGCTCGGCGCCGCTGCGGATATCCACCACCCCGACTCGCGGACCGCCGTCCGGGCGGAAGCGCGCGTACAACACGGCGCTGGTGCCGGCCACGCTCGATGGGTACCGGTAGCTCGAATCAGGCACGCCGATCCTCGTCGGAGTGCCGCCGTCCGCCGAGACGGCGTACAACTTTCCCTCGCCCGCAAAAACGATGGTTCCATCGGACAGCCAGGTCGCGCCGTACGGAAAGCCCTGTACGGTCGCGATCGTGAGTGGGGCTCCACCGCGCGCCGGCACCTTTCTCAGCTCGTAGTCACCGACGGCTCCCGCTCGTCCTCCGCCTCCCCCGCGTCTCGTCCTGAATCCGAGCCAGTTGCCGTCCGGAGAGAAGAATACCTCGAGGGCGCCTTCCGTTCCGGGGACGGCATGCGCGACGAGCTCGTTCAGCTGCCGCGCATAAAGCTGGCGAAGGCCATTGTGCGCGCCGACGTAAACGAGCTCCTTTTCATCCGGAGAGATCGCCACCTGGTAGCCGCAGCAGGCGGTGCCCGCCTGGTGCGCCGAATCGACGTAGAGAGCGAATTGCACGGGCAGTCGACCCGATGTCGGCACCGGCTTCGCGATCCACGCCGCCGCCGCTCCGAGCGCGACCAGCGCGAGCGCGGCCGCTGGCAGAAGCCACTTTCGCCGCGCCAGAGCGCCTGCCGCTGGTTGAATCGGCGCCGCGGCGCGGACGCCCGCGTCACTGCGCGGATCCGTCAGCGCCGCGCGAAGATCGCCGGCAGTCACGAAGCGGTCGGCCGGCAGCTTCTGCAAGCCCGTGAGAACGGCTGCCTCCACGTGCGGCGGAATCGTCTTGCGGAGCTCCCGCAGCGGGACGGGATCATTGGTCATGACCTTCGCGACGATGGCCTGCGCGGTCGGTCCGCTGAACGGCGCCTCGCCGGTAAGCATCTCGTACGTCACTGCGGCGAGAGCGTAGATGTCCGCGCGGTGATCCACATCGCGCTCGCCCATCGCCTGCTCGGGGCTCATGTACTGCGGGGTGCCGAGCGACATGCCGGTCTGCGTCATGCGCGTGCCGCCCGCGTGCTGCACGGCCAGCGCGATGCCGAAGTCGGCCACCATCGGGCGGCCGTCGTGCAGCAGGATGTTCTCCGGCTTGATGTCGCGGTGGATCACGTTTCGCTTGTGCGCGTAGTCGAGCGCGTCCGCGACATCGGCAGCGATTCGCACTGCGTCGGGCACGGGCAGCTGCCGCTCGCGTTCGAGCTTGCGGCGCAGCGTCTCGCCCTCGACGAACGGCATCACGTAGTAGAGGTGCCCGTCCGCGTTCCCCGAATCGAACAGCGGAAGTATGTGCGGGTGCTGCAGGTTGGCGGTGAGTTCGATCTCCTTGAGGAACCGCTCCGGACCGAGCACCGCGCTCAGCTCCGGATGCAGCAGCTTGATCGCGACCTTGCGATGGTGCCTCACGTCCTCGGCGAGATACACCGTCGCCATTCCGCCCTGACCTATCTCGCGCTCGACCAGGTACTTGTCCGCGAGAGCAGCGTTGAGCTTGTCGAGGGCGCTGGTGGTGTCCGTCACATTTACTGCCCGCCGCTCTGCTGCCGCGCGCGGCCCTCGCCGCGCAGCTGGTCGAACCAGTTGAGGACCACCACTACCGCGCCCGACGACGCCGGACCTTGCGTCGTGATGAAGCGGCCGTCCCTCGTCACGTCGTACTGCGCGTGGAAGGGATAACTTGTGAAGATCCCGCGAAACAGCTCGGTGCGACTCTGAACCGAGAACCCGGGCGCGGTGACGACGCGGGCGGCCATCATCCTTTCGCCGTTCCGATAAAAAAGCTCACTACCGTTGCGGGACCAACGGGCCTCTCCCCCGCCGTCGAGTGAGATCTGCACTTTCCCGCCCGGCTCGGGAAAGGATCGTACGTAAATCTCATAGCGGCCGGACTCATCCGATGTGTACGCCAGCCAGCGCCCGTCGGGTGAAACGGCCGGCGCGAACTCGTCGTTCGGAGTCTGCAGGTAAGTCCGCACCGCGCGACCACTGTCTGCCGACATCAGGATGATGTCGTTGCGGCTCACCGAGGCGTTGTTCTGGTGGTACACGAGCCACCTGCCGTCGGGGGACCACTCGTCCGCCAACTGGCGACCCGGCATCGCGAGCAGTGGCTCCGCCAGCGCGCTGCCGTCGGCCCTGATCCAGCCGATATCCGGCGTTCCGTTGACGTCCATCGTATAGGTAAGTCGCGATCCATCGGGCGTCCACACGGGGCGCGACGCCGTGCCTGTGACCGTCAGCTTCGTCAGCGTCTTCTGCGCGACTTCGTAGACCCAGATGGAACTCGCCCCGCTCTCGGCGATCTCCACGGCGATCCGCGTCCCGTCCGGCGATAGCCGTGGCGCGCTGTATGTCCGCATCTCCGTCGTGAGCTCACTCACGCTGCCGCCGCGCTCCACCGCCACCACGGACCTCGCGGTGGCGGTCCCGCTCGCGTACACGAAAGTCCCCCGCAGGGAAATGCCGAACTCGGCGGGGCCTCCGAGGCCGACGGCGACTTGCTCCGCTATCGGTACGGCGTTCCCCCGGAACTCCAGTGATCGCGGATCGAACGGCGCGGCGGTTATCGTGCCGTCGGAGTTGGAGAGTACGATGTGTCCGGTCGAGACGTAGCTGGGGTTGCCCCCCGCGACCTGAAATTTTTTCACGCGACGGTCGCCCAGCGTCACTGCAGCGGGCGAGAAAGTATTAAGCCCCGCCGACAGCTGGAACAGCACGGCATCTCCGCCCGGCATGAAATGAGGAAAACGGTAACCCGTCACACCATCGGTCGTGTCCAGCTGCAGCAGCAGCGCCGGCTTGCCGCCGGCCGCAGGCACCTGTCGCAACCCGTCCTCCATGGCGAAAACCACGACGTCGTTGTCGCCCCAGGTGGCACCGAAAAAGCCGCTGTCCAGGGCGGAGATGGTGAGCGGCGGGCCGCCCGAGAGAGCTATTTTCTGTAGCCGCCCCGTGGCTACGAATCCGATCCACGCTCCGTCCGGCGAGAAGAAGGGCGCTGTGGCTCCACGAGTCCCCTCGATCGGCACCGGCTCGAGCTGCCCGAGCGCACGCATGAACAGCTGGCCCACACCCGCGGCATTCACACCCGTATAGACGAAGCGAGCACCGTCCGGCGATACCGCGATACCGCTGCCCGGGAGGTCGGTGAAGCGCGCGGTTTCGGCAAAGGTTATGGAAAAGCGCGCAACCGGCGCCTGGACCGAGGGCTCATCCCGCAACCAACCCCACGCACCGACCGCAATCGCCATGGCAGCGACCGCCCACGGCAGCGCGTGCAGGGCGCGCTGACGGGCGCCCGGCCTCGCCGCCACTGCGCGCGCGCTCGCCGTGGCGCGCGTCTCCAGGACCGGACCGCGTCCGGCAATCGCGTCGGCGAACTCCGCCGCGCTCGCGAATCTGTCCGCGGGCATCTTCTCCAGTGCCGTGAGTACCGCCGATTCGACATGCGGCGGCACGGAGCGTCGCTTCGAAACGAGTGACGAAGGATCCGTGGTGAGGATCTTCGCGACGACCGCCTGCGAGTTCGGACCGGTGAATGGCGGCTCGCCGGTGAGCATCTCGTATGTCACCGCGCCCAGCGCGTAGATGTCCGCGCGGTGATCTACCGACTTGTCGCCCATCGCCTGCTCGGGGGCCATGTACTGCGGGGTACCGAGCGACATTCCGGTCTGCGTCATGCGCGACCCGCCTGCCTGCTGCACGGCGAGCGCGATGCCGAAGTCCGCCACGAGCGGACGTCCGTCGTGCAGGAGGATGTTCTCGGGCTTGACGTCGCGGTGGACTACGCCGTGCTTGTGCGCGTACTCGAGCGCGTCGGCCACGTCGCTGGCGATGCGCACCGCCTCGGCGATCGGGAGCTGTTGCTCGCGCGCAAGACGCGTGCGGAGCGTCTCGCCCTGCACGTACGGCATCACATAGAACAGCAGCGTGTCGGCCGCACCCGAATCGAACAGCGGCAGGATATGCGGATGCTGCAGGTTCGCGGTGAGCTCGATCTCGTTGAGAAATCTCTCGGGGCCGAGCACGGCGGTGAGCTCGGGGTGCAGCACCTTGATCGCGACCTTGCGGCGGTGGCGAATGTCCTGCGCGAGATACACGGTGGCCATTCCGCCCTGTCCGATCTCGCGCTCGATCTCGTACCGATCCGCGAGCGCGGTGGAGAGCTTGTCTAGAACGTTGCTGGAACCAGTCATGCTATTGACCCGCCGCCGCTTGCGTTCGCGCGTCGGCACGGTTGCCGCGGAGCTGGTCGAACCAGTTCAGCATGACGATCAACCCCTGCGATTCCTGCTCGCTCTTCATTGTCAGAAAATGCCGGCCATCGGGTGAGACATCGTACTGGGCAAAGTACAGGTTGCTCCGAAACGCCCCGCGAAACAGCTCCGTTCGCCCCGTCACGGTGAACGTCGGCCGAAGCTGCACTGTGGCCGCCATCATTTGCTCGCCGTTCAGGAAGAAAAGCTCGCGCCCGTCGCGCGACCATCGGGGCTGGGATCCACCAGCGAGCGAGACTTGCACCTTGCCACCCGGAACAGGAAACGAGCGCACGTAAATCTCGGTTCGACCCGATTCGCTGGACGTATAAGCCACCCACGCACCATCGGGAGACACGGCCGGTGCGAACTCGTCCGCCGCGCTGTCGAGATATGGTCGCGGCGCAGCGCCGCTGTCCGTGGACAACAGCATAATGTCGTTTCGGGCGGCTCCGCCCTGATGGAACACGAGAGTTCGACCATCGCGGCTCCAATCATCGCCGATCCTGCCACTTCCGCTGGCGATCACCCGCTCCGGCTGAGCGCTCCCATCCGCGCGAACCGACCAGATGGCCGGGGGTCCGTCGAATGCCGTGTACGTAACCCGGGCGCCGTCCGGCGTCCAGAAGGCCCGGCTGGAATTCCCGGAGAAGGTGAGCCGGGTGAGTGTCTTTTGCGCGAGCTCGAACACCCAGATGCTCGAGCTCGAACCTTCGTCTACGGCAACCGCAACGCTCTTCCCATCCGGTGAAAAACGGGGAGACTCGTAACTCCGATTTTCAGTTGATATCTGCTGCACGGCCCCACTTCGGTCTACCAGCACCAGCGAGCGGGCGCCGGAAGCACCCGGGCTATATGCAATCGATCCCCGTCGCGAAACGCCCATTTTCGCGGCACCTCCGGAGCCGACAACGACACCCTCCGCGACCGGGATAGCGGCGCCCGTGACCTCTACGCGGGATGCATCGAACGGGACGGCTACAACAGTTCCCATGAGGCTGCTGAGCAGGACGTGCCCCGAGTTCACGTAACGAGGATCGGAGCCGACTTCATTGAGCTGCTTTACGGTCCCATCCCCCAAACTTGCCGCAGCGAGTCGATCTATGCCGGCGGAGTCCCGAAGCTGGAAGAGGACGGTTTTTCCATCCGGGAGAAATTCAGGAAACCGATGCGCCGCAAGCTGCAGCGAATCGGTCCTGGTCAGCAACGTCAATCGCCCGCCGGCCGCCGGCACCTGTCGCAGTCCGAATAGGGTAGCCACGACCACGATATCGCCCGCGCCCCAGCTTGCTCCGAGATACCCGCTGTCCGCGCTTGCGATCGTCAGCGGCGGCCCGCCTGCGAGCGCGACCTTCTGGATCTTGTCGTCCGCGGTAACGAAGCCGATCCACGCTCCATCCGGAGAGAAGAACGGGTCCCTCGCGTCCCGGGTTCCAGGAATTGCAGCAGGCTGAAGTTGCCGGAGGCTCCGCAGGAAAAGGTGTTGCTCCCCCTGCTTCGTTCTGCCGGTGTACACGATCCGGTCGCCGTCGGGCGAAAACGCTATCGCGCGTCCACCCGTCTCGACGAACGGAGCGTCATCCGGAAGCGGCAGCGCAAACGTGGCCACCGGATTGACCGGCACCGGCATTGGCCGCATCCATCCCCACGCGCCTCCCGCGATTGCGAGAGCGAGCAGCGCGGCTAATGCGGGAACGGCGAAGCGGTGCGAGCGCCACCCACCGGCCGGCAGTCGAGCGTGGCCCGTGAGAGCGCTCTCGCGCCGCGGGGGCACCGGGACGAGCTCGGGGTTCGCGAGCGCCGCCCCGAACTGCGCTGCGCTCTGGAAACGATCAGCGGGAAGTTTCTCCAACGCGCGGCGGACAACGGCCTCAAGATGCGGCGGGATGGATCTGCGCTGCAACGTCAGCGAGCGCGGCTCCTCAGTTACCACGCGCGCGATGATCGCCTGCGCGCTCGGCCCGGTGAACGGCGGCTCGCCGACGAGCATCTCGTACAGCACGCAGCCGAGCGCGTAGATGTCGCTCTTGGCCGAGATCTCCCGCTCGCCCATCGCCTGCTCGGGGCTCATGTAGTGCGGAGTGCCGAGCGACATGCCTGTTTCGGTCATGCGCGTGCCGCCGCCTGCCGAACTCACCGCGAGCGCGATTCCGAAGTCCGCGACCTGCGCGCGGCCGTCGTGCAGCAAAATGTTCTCGGGCTTGATGTCGCGGTGGATCACGCCGTGGCGGTGGGCGTAGTCGAGCGCGTCGGCTACTTCACGCGCGATGCACACGGCGTCATCCACCGGCAACTGCGTCTCGCGCGAGAGCCGATCCCGGAGCGACTCGCCGGAAACGAACGGCATTACATAGAAGACGAAGCCGTCGGCTTCCCCGGAGTCATGCAGCGGCAGGATGTGCGGATGTTGCAGATTTGCGGTCGTGCGGATTTCGTGCAGGAAGCGCTCGCCGCCGAGTATCGCCGACAGCTCGGGGCGCAGCACCTTGAGCGCCACCTTGCGGTGGTGCCGCACGTCCTGCGCGAGATACACCGTCGCCATTCCGCCTTGGCCGACCTCGCGCTCGATCTCGTATCGACCGGCGAGCGCGGTCGTCAGGCGCTCCACAGGATTGCTCACTGCTTCAGCCGCGCCTGGAGGTCCTGGAACCAGTTGTCCACCCGCACCAGTTGTTGCCGCCGCGCGCCGGTCCGCTGGCGGATGGTAACGAAGAAGAAGCTTCCGTCGGGGCCGACGTCGTAAGACTGGTGAAACGCGTCGAAAATGAAATCGTTCGCAGCGAATAGAGCGCGCCGTCCGACAACCTCGAAGGCGGGAGCGGCGCGCACGTCCGCGGCTGTGAGGCGGTTGCCCGCGTCGAGGTAAAAGATCCGCTTCGCATCCCTGGACCAGCGCGGCTGGCTCCCGCCGCCGACGGACACCTGCCACAAGCCGCCGCCGGTGACCGGGAACGGCCGCACGTACACTTCATCCCGTCCCGATTCGATGGATGTGTACGCTAGCCATTTGCCGTCGGGCGAGACTTCGGGATGCAGCTCGGTGAACCCGCTACCCGCGAGCAGCACCGGCGTGGTATCACCGCTGGTGCGAACTCCAATCAGGTCGCCGGCACCTTGGCCGGCGTTGTCGGTCCGGACCACCAGCCACTGACCGTCGCGCGTCCACGTCACTTCCTGGAGCTGCTGCGGCAGGCGGAGCAGGAGACGATCCGAGCCGCTTCCGTCCGCGGGCCGGGTGACAACCATGCCGGTCGTGAGCGTGTCGCGGATGAATGCCACGAGCCGACCGTCCGGTGACCAGGCTGGGCGCCGGTCCCGACCCCCGAAAGTCAGGCGCGTGAGCGGCCCGCGGTCCAGCTGCTTGACCCAGATATTCAATGCGCTGCTTCCCACGCCGACGCCGACAGCGAGGCGTCGGCCGTCGGGCGAAATCGCAAGCGAATTGAACTGGCCCGACCAGGACGTATCTACCTGGCTGACGCTTCCTTCCGCGCTGACGCGGACGATGATCGCGTCGCGGAAGTCGACCGCTCCCGACAAGTAGACCAGGCTGCCGGAGCGCGACCAGGCGAGCTGCGCAAAGCCTCCTCCCCGAAACACGCTCTCGAGCGCGGGCACGGCTCCTCCGGTGATCTCGAGCTTTTCAAGATCGAAGGGCGCGACAAGCGCCGCTCCGTCGGCGCGCACGTACAGCAGGTGGCCGGAAGGCAGATACCAGGCCTGGATTGCATCCTCGATGATCGCCTTCCGTGTCCCCGCTCTGAAATCCACCGCGTGCACTCCGACTGAGACGCAGCCGGAGCTGCACATCTGCACCAGCACGCCACGTCCGCGTGGGAGCGGAGTGGGATAGCCCATCCCCCGCCCGCCCGTCAGCGTGTCGTGCAGCACCACCGAGTACGATCCGCCGGCCTCGCCGATTCGGCGGAGCTCGATGAGAGATGGCGCCACATAGACCAGCGACCCGTCCTCGAGCCAGGCCGCTCCGCCGTATGGGCCGGCGACGGAATCGGCGATCGTGATCGCCGCGCCTCCCCGAACGCGGATCTTCTTCAGCCTCCCGTCGGCTATGAAGGCGACCCACTCGCCGTCGGGGGAGAAAGTCGGATTCGACGCGCGCTCGGTGCCGGGGATCGCGCGCGCGTCGAGCTCCGAGCGATGCTTGATCCAGAGACGGCCGCCCGCGATGGCGTCACGGAAAACGAGGGTCGCTCCGTCGGGAGAGAGCGCCAGGCCGGCGTTCGCGATGCTGACGCCGGCGGTGTCGCCCATCTCGACGTACTGCCAGTTGGGCGTTTCCGCGCCGGCGCCCGGGCCACTCGTCGCCATCCACGCGGCCAGCGCGAGCGCCGCTACCGCAATTCCCGACGCCGCCAGCGCAGCCACTCGCCAGCGCGGCGCGGCGGCGGAAGTGACCGTCGCGACAGTCGCGCTGGTGTGCGCGAGCGTCGGCCCGCGGCCCGCGATCGCCTCGGAGAATTCCGCCGCGCTCGCGAATCTGTCGGCCGGCATCTTCTCCAGCGCCGTGAGCACCGCGGCGTTCACCTGCGGCGGCACCGAGCGGCGCTTGGCTACGAGCGGCGACGGATCCGTGGTGAGGATCTTCGCGACGACAGCCTGCGCGTTCGGCCCGGTGAACGGCGGCTCGCCGGTGAGCATCTCGTATGTCACCGCGCCGAGCGCGTAGATGTCGGCGCGATGATCGACCGCCTTGTCGCCCATCGCCTGCTCCGGCGCCATGTACTGCGGCGTTCCCAGCGACATCCCGGTCTGCGTCATCCGCTCGCCGCCCGCGTGCTGCACGGCGAGGGCGATCCCGAAGTCGGCCACGAGCGGCCGTCCCTCGTGCAGCAGCACGTTCTCCGGCTTGATGTCGCGATGCACTACGCCGTGCTTGTGCGCGTACTCCAGCGCGTCGGCGATGTCGCTCGCGATCCTGACCGCCTCCGCGATCGGGAGCTGCTGCTCGCGCATGAGCTTCTGCCGCAGCGTCTCGCCTTCCACGAAGGGCATGACGTAGAACAACAGGTTGTCCGCGGCGCCCGAATCGAACAGCGGCAAAATGTGCGGGTGCTGCAGGTTCGCCGTGAGCTCGATCTCGTTGAGAAACCGCTCGGGACCGAGCACCGCGGTCAGCTCGGGGTGCAGCACCTTGATGGCGACTTTGCGCCTGTGCCGGACGTCCTCGGCGAGGTAGACCGTCGCCATCCCGCCGGTGCCGATCTCGCGGACGATCGAGTAGCGGCCCTCGAGGGCGGACGCGAGCCGATTCAGGGTTGTTTGGGGGGGAAGCATGCCGCGCCAAAACTACGGTTTGGTACTGGGTTGAGCGAGCCCGGAGCAGGCTCCAGGGATTAGGCTTAAGAAATCCAGTCGCACACCTGGAGCGGCGTTCTCGGCAAGCCTTCGGCCTACTCGTCAAGAACTGTTCTTGTCCTACAGCTCGCTCACGATCAACCAGATCCCCACCAATCCGACAGCGATCGCCACCACTTTCCTGAACGTCTTCTTCGGCAACCGACGGAGAAACCGCTCCCCCGCGAGCGTTCCTAAAAGCACGCCGACTGCCATCACCGCGATCGTCGGCAGCAGCTCGCCGAGCTCGCCCCCCGCGCGCCAGAGGTACACCGGCGTCCGCGCGAGATCCACCAGCACCGCCGACGCAGTGCCCGTCGCGACGAACGCGCGCGGCGAGAGATCAAAAGCGAGCAGCGCGCCGGATCGCACGCCTCCCTGATTGCCCACGAGCCCGCCGAACAAGCCGGAGACTCCGCCGAGCCCGTACGCGACTTCGCGCGGAAACGCGCGCGCCTCGAGCCAGCCCGTGATCGTGACGATCGCCGTGAGCACGAGCAGCGCGCCGAGCACGAGCGTGAGCCCGCGCAATCCAAACATCGGCTGCAGCAGCGCGCCAACGAGCGATCCCACCGCGCTCGCGATCCCGAACCGCTTGAGCACGGCCCAGTCAACTTCAGTCCACAGTAATGTGAGTCGAAATCCCGCGGCCAATGCGTGTGGTAGCGCTACGGCGGCAACGGCGAGGGGTGTCCCAATCCTGAGCGCGAGGAACGGCGTAAGGACGCTGCCAATTCCGAACCCCGCTACCGTCGCCGTCGCCCCGGATGCGACCGCAAGGACGAAAAGGAGAAGCTGTTCAGTACCCAGCGGCTGAATGACGAAAGGTCAACTACTCACCGTTACCCGCGAGGACGCAGCACGCAGCACGCAGCACGCAGCACGCAGCACGCAGCACGCAGCGTTTTTCCCCGCCAAATCATCCCCCGGTCTCATCCCCCTGCTCATCTCCATAGCGGGGCGCGGAATGCTGACCCGTATACGTCCCAAACTCCATCTCCTCCTCCCGGTCCAGCTCCGCGTTCTCCCGGTCGATCGCCTCGCGCTCCGCCCGGTACCGGTTGTACCACTCGCGCGTGATCTCGCCGGCCAGCTCGCGGTTGCCGAGCCCGAACGACAGTGCAAGCGCCAGCGACACCGCGCCGAACAGCAGCGCGAACGCGGTCGTGACGATTTCGGTCGCGATCCCCAGCTCCTGCAGCGCCATGAACACCGCGAGCAGCACCACTCCCGCCTTCCCGACGCGCGCGAGCGTCGGGCCGCCGTGGAGTCCGCCCGCCGACGCCATGATCAGCCCGCCGACGAAGCTGCCGAGCACGATGCCGATGATGATGATAGCGATCGCCGCGATCACGCTCGGGATGTAGCTGACGAGCTGCGAGAACACGTTCGCCAGCGACTCGAGGCCGAGCGCGTTCGCGGCGACGAGCATCCCCAGGAACATGATGAACCAGAAGACGACGTGCGCCGTGACCCGCGTCGGGTTGAGATGCGACCCCGATCGCTCGACCGCCTGCATCACGCCGCCGCGCTCGAGCAGGCGGTTGAAGTGGATCTTTCGCAGGAGCCGCTCGAGTCCCTTCTCCGCCAGTCGCGCGAGCAGATACGTCGCGAAGAGAATGACCAGCGCGCCGAACAGCGCGGGCACGTACTGGTACAGCTGCTCCAGACTGTAGCGCAGCCGCTCCGCGAAGCCCACCGGCTCGACGTCGGGAAGCTGGCTGGGGAAGGTGTCTGTTAGCTGCGCGAAGGAATGTTGCATGTGTCGATGAAATTAGCACGTTTTGGTGACTAGTGACTTGTGACACTAGTCACCTAGTTCCTGGTCCCCCGCTTCAAGTCGAACAGCGCGCTCCGCTTGCACCCCGGGCAGATCAGCCACTCCCGCCGCCGGGCGTAGCCGAGGCCGAACGATCCCCCGCCGATCCGCCGCCGGGTCAGCCTGGAGCCGCACCGCGGGCAGTCGGGTGGGTGCTCGCCCGACCATGCGCGGCGGATCTGGTCCACCTCCGCCGCGGTGTACTGCGCTTCGCCACCCGCCTGCTCTTCATTCATTAGAGATACGCACTACGACCTTTCCGAACCGGCCGGCCGTCTGGAGCCGCTCGAACGCCGCGCGTCCGTCTTCCAGGTCGAACACGCTGTCTACCGGCGGCAGGAGCCGTCCCTGCGCCAGCTCGCCGACGATCGCGTCGAACTCGGCGTCGCTGCCCATCGTCGAGCCGAGGATCGTCCACTGGTTCCAGAACAGCTTGCGCACGTCGGTCTCGACTTTCGGACCCGAAGTCGCGCCGCACGTGACGAGCCGTCCGGACTTCGCCAGCGAGCCGAGCGATTTCTCCCACGTCGCCGGCCCGACGTCGTCCACGACCACGTCCACGCCGCGCTTGCCGGTGAGCGCGCGGACTTCGGCCGCGACGTCCACCGCCGCGTGATTGAGCGCCTTGTCCGCGCCGAGCTCGCGGGCGCGCGCGAGCTTGGCGTCGCTGCTCGAGGTCACCCACACCGTCGCCCCGCGCAGCTTGGCGATCTGCAGCGCCGCGATCGCGACGCCGCCGCCGATCCCCCAGATGAGCACCGTCTCTCCCGCCTGCACTTGCGCGCGCGACACGATCATGCGCCACGCGGTAATCGTCGCGAGCGTGAACGCCGCCGCAATCTCGGGCTGAGTCTCGGCCGGTATGGCGCGCACGTTGGTCGCGGGCACGATCACGTATTCCGCGAGCGTTCCGGGAAGGTGCTCGCCGAGCAGCCCGAACTTCACGCACAGTGAATGCTCGCCGCGCAGGCAGAACTCGCAGCGCCGGCAGCTGATGCCGGGGTTGATGACGACGTAGTCACCGACGTTGGCGGCTGCATCCGCCGTGTCCTTACCGAGCTTGTCCACCACGCCGCACGCGTCGGCGCCGAGCGTCCACGGCGGCTGGATCGTGACGCCCGGCAGACCGCCGAGCATCCAGATGTCGAGATGATTGAGGGCCGCCGCGCGCACGCGGACGCGGAGCTGCCCCGGTCCGGGCTCCGGCACCGGCAGGTCCGTACGGTACTCGAGCGAGTCGAGCCCGCCGTGAGTGGATATCGTGAGTGCTCGCACTTTGCTTGCGGCTATATTTTGAAACGAAGCTGTTGGCTGTTGGCTATTGGCTGTTGGCTGTTGGCTGTTGGCTCGGTGAAGTTTACGGCCCTCTTCGGTTTCCCGCACTCCGGCACTGAACGCATGATCTCGCTTAAAGTCCCGCCGCTCGGCGAATCCATCGTGGAAGCGACCGTCTCGCGCTGGACCAAGCAGGAAGGCGAAGCCGTCGCGGCCGGCGACACCGTGGTGGAGCTGGAGACGGACAAGATCACCGTCGAGGTCCCGGCGCTGAAAGCCGGGGTCGTCGCTCGACACGCCAAGAAGGAAGGCGACGTCGTGAAGGTGAACGAAGTCCTGGGCGAGATCGACGACACGAAGACCGAGAGTACCGCGCCCGCCGCCGCCCCGTCCAAAGCCGAAGCGCCGCCCGCGCCGGCTGCCGAAATGAAATCCTCGCCCGCCGCGCGCCGCGTTGCCGACGAGTCCGGGGTCGACATCAGTGCGGTTCAAGGAACAGGGCGCGGCGGCGTCGTGAGCAAGCCTGATGTTCTCGAGGCTGCCCGCGCCGGAACCGCGGCCGGCACCGTGCCCGAGGGGCGCCCCGATGCCGGATCGACGGAGGCGGCGTCTTCGGCGACCAAGGCGACTGCGCAGCAGGCGCCGCAGGGAGCCAAGCTAGCCGCTGCAGTCGGCCCGGATCGGGGCGCCCGCACACAGACACCAGCCACCGACGGCTCTCGCGAGACACGCGAAAAGATGTCGACGCGGCGCAAGCGGATCGCCGAGCACCTGCTCGAGAGCCAGCACTCGACCGCGCACCTGACCACGTTCAACGAGATCGACATGACCGCCGTCATGTCGCTGCGCGATCGACTGAAGGAGCGCACGGAAAAGGAGCACGGCGTCAAGCTCTCGTTCATGCCGTTCTTCGTGAAGGCCGCGTGTCTCGCGCTGAAGAGCTTCCCGAACATCAACGCGCAGCTCGACGGCGACAGCATTTTGTACAAGCACTACGTGCACATGGGGATCGCGGTCGCGTCCGACCAGGGGCTCGTCGTCCCGAACGTGAAGGACGCCGACAGCAAAGGGATGATCCAGATCGCGCGCGGCATCGCCGACGTCGCCAAGCGCGCGCGCGACGGCAAGCTGACGATGGACGACCTTACCGGCGGAACGTTCACCATCACCAACGGCGGCGTCTTCGGCTCACTGGTGTCCACGCCGATCATCAACTACCCGCAGGTGGGCATTCTCGGGCTGCACAAGATCCAGGACCGGCCTGTCGTGATCGACGGGAAGATCGAGGCGCGCCCGATGATGTACGTCGCGCTGTCGTACGACCACCGCATCGTGGACGGACAGCACTCCGTGCTTTTCCTCGTACGGCTCAAGGAGCTGATGGAAGACCCCGCGGCGATGCTGGTGGACTGATTGATTCGGATTCACCGTTTTCCCCCACAGGAGGCTGCATGAAAAAATTGATTCTCGCCTCAATGGCTCTCGCGCTCGTCGCATGCAAGGGCGGCGACGACGCCGAGACCGACACCACCGCGGCGATCGAGCCGGCCACGCCCGCACTGACGCCCGCGCAGTCCATGTACGCTGGGACGTGGAACGGCCGCTCGTACCGCCTCAATGCGCCGGCATCGGACACCGGCTCGGCCTGGACGATGACCTTCACCCCGGCGGGCCCCGATCTGACCGGCACGCTTCGCTTCAGCGGCCAGACGACCGATATCCCGATCCGCGTAGAATCCGCCACCGAGTCCGGCATGCGCACGGCGTTCGGGCCCTACACCAGCCCGACGGTGGGCAGCGCCGAGGTGAACACCACGACCGACGGACGGGTTGAGGGCGACTCACTGGTCGGATCGTTCGTCGCGACGCCGACCGGTGGCGGCGACCGCGTCAGCGGCCGGTTCACAGCCAGGCGGCAGTAGAGGAACCGGCGGGCGCACCCCGGGCGGGGACCGGCGTGGGGGCAACTCCGAAGCACCGTCTTAGCGCGAGCGCAGCGAGCGCGTAGGTGCGAGGAGTTGCCCCCACGCCGGTCCCCGCCCCTCGCAGTTATCTGTCGCCGTTGCCGTTAGCTTTTTCCAATGCCTGACAATTCCCCGTCCACCGTCGACGTAGTAATCATCGGCGGCGGCCCCGGCGGCTACGTCGCCGCGATCCGCGCCGCGCAGCTCGGACTCGCCACCGTCTGCGTCGAGCAGGCGAAGACGCTCGGCGGAACGTGCGTCAACATCGGCTGCATTCCTTCGAAGGCGCTGCTGACTTCGTCCGAGCACTACGAGTTCGCGCGGCTGCACGCCGCCGCGCACGGCGTGAAAACGTCCGGCGTCGAGCTGGACCTCGCCGCGATGCTCAAGCGCAAGGACGACGTCGTCGCGCAGAACACCAAGGGAATCGAGTTCCTCTTCCGGAAGAACAAGATCACCTGGGCGAAGGGACGCGGAACGCTGAAGGCCGGCAACGTCGTGGACGTCGCGGGCGAGGACGGCAAGACCACCAGCTACCAGGCGAAGCACGTGATCATCGCGACGGGCTCGATCCCGATTGAGCTGCCCTTTCTCAAGTTCGACGAGGACCGCGTGCTCTCCAATGACGGCGCGCTGCGGATTGCCGAAGTGCCGAAGCATCTCGTCGTCATCGGCGGCGGAATCATCGGACTCGAGCTCGGCTCCGTCTGGCGCAGGCTCGGCGCGAAAGTGACCGTCGTCGAGCTGACGCCGACGATTCTTCCCGGCACCGACCACGAGGTCGTCAAGGAAGCAGACAAGATCTTCCGCAAGCAGGGGCTCGACCTCCGCGTCGGCACCAAGGTCACCGGCGCGCGCGTCGAGAAGAACCGCGTGCTCGTGGACATAGACGCGAACGGCAAGACCGAGACGCTCGAAGCGGACCGCGTGCTCGTCTCCGTCGGACGCAAGCCGTCGCTTCAGGGAATCGACGCGAAGGCGCTTGGCCTCAACGTCGGTCAGCGCGGCGAGCTGGTGGTGGACGGCCAGATGCGCACCAATCTCCCGGACGTGTACGCCATCGGCGACGCGGTCGGCGGCAAGCTGCTCGCGCACAAGGCCGAAGAGGAAGGCGTCGTCGCGGCGGAGGTGATCGCGGGCCATAAGGCGCGCATGGATTACAGGTCGATGCCCTCGGTGGTGTACACCTGGCCCGAGATCGCGACCGTCGGCCTGTCCGAGCAGGAGGTGAAGGACAGCGGCCGCAAGTTCAAGGTCGGCAAGTTTCCCTTTTCCGCGAACGGCCGCGCGCGCAGCATGAACGAGACGAGCGGCTTCGTGAAGTTCATCGCCGACGCCAAGACCGACGAGCTGCTCGGCTGCCACATCATCGGCGCGAACGCATCGGAGCTGATTCAGGAAGTGGTGCTCGCGTTCGAGTACCGCGGCTCGTCGGAGGACATCGGGATCACGGTGCATTCGCATCCGACGCTGTCCGAGGTGGTAAAGGAAGCGGCGCTCGGCGTGCTTGGGCGGTCGATTCACATTTGAACTGCGCTGCGTGCTGCGTGCTAACGACCCTGCGCCCTCCGTCCTGCGGCCTGCGCGCTGGCTTGTATGAGTGAGCGGGCGCTTGGCCCTGCCGACGTGCCGGCCGCGGCTGATCTGCTGTCGTGTGATCCATGCTGGGCGGACAACGGCGAGCGACCCAGTTGGGTGCTCGACACCATCGCGGCGAACGCTGACGGAGAGCATTCCGCGCTCGGCTCATTCGCAGGCGCCGAGCTGCGCGCGTTCGTCTCTTTCAACTTCGTGGCCGGCGCCGACAGGACGGGCGCGATCTCGTGCATCGCGCGCGCGGACGAAGCCAGCGGGATCGCGGCGCTCTCGGCCGCGGTCAAGGAGCTCTCGGCCGGCGGCGCCCGGTTGATCGTCGCGGAGCTTCCCGATCTGCCGGAGATGAAGAGCTACGCCGAGCTGCTCACGCTCGCCGGCTTCACCGATGAGGCGAGCGTGAACGATTACTACGCCGACGGCGTCGAGATGCGCATCCTCGTTGCGCGATTGACCGCTACCGGGGAATCTTCTCCAGCTTAGGCGGCCGCGCTCCGCGACGTACGGCAGTGGCGACGGGGATGTAGTCCAGCTCCTTTCCCGCCAGCACGCTCCGCAGCATCAGCCCGCCGCGACTCATGTCGCCGCGGCCCACGAACTCGGATGGGAAGACCAGTCGCTCTCCGAACACTTCACCGAGAGGCTCGACGTACTTCCTGGTCGCGATGCTGCCGAGCAGAACGATCCGCGTTGTCCGGTCAGCCGAGGCAGCGAGATTGCGCGCGCCGGCGGCCATCGGCCGCACGTACCGCGGCTCCTCCAGATCTATCGGTACCGCCGCGAATTCGCGCAACTCGTCGAGGTCGACGAGCGTGTCCGGCGACACCAACCCGTGATTCGACGTGATGACGAAGATGCTCTCCGGCGCCGCCGCAAATTTCCTGGCGTAGGCGAGCTTTCCACGGAAGTACAAACCACTGAGAAAGCTGAATACCTCTCCGATACTCAGCTCGTCGTTCCGCAGCCGCCTCGCCAGCTCGAACTCCGCCCCGGGATTCATCAGAATCGCCGCCCGCTTGCCGGCGGTACTAGCGGGAGAAAGGAGGAATACGGAACTCATGCCGAAGTCTAACAAGCAGCTGGCAGCTAGCAGCTAGCTGTAGTTCAGAACCAGCACACCTCGTTGCGCCCGGCCAATGGCAACGGCTCGCGATTCAATTTCAGCTCGACCAGCGTCGTCGTGTACGGATAAAAGAACTTCACCTTCGCGTCGCCGACCAGCGACGACAGGTTCAGCTCTCCGTCCCACTTCCCATCTCGCGAGGTGCCGCTGGACACATCGCCGACTTTGTCGCTGCCGAAGCCGGTGTAGCCGACGAGCGCCGAACCAGATGAAGCGATCACGCGAATCCACAGACTCGTCATGTCCTCCACGCGAAGCTGCGTCAAGTTCACGTGAAAACAGCGCAAGCTCGCGTCGGCCAGGTACGTGTGCACGTCCACCGCGAACGGGATCGGCTGCTCGTCGTGCCCGCGGCGCGAGAACAGCTGCACGTTGTAGTCGGTGATCGGATCGCCGCGCTCGTCCACCGCGCGGATCACGAACTGCTGCCATTCGTCCACCCCCCGTCGCGCCGCATCCGCGTCGCGCTCGGCCGTCGCGAGCCACTTGTCGAACTGCTCGCCGTCCGACACCTGGAGCGCGCGGTCCACCATGTCCACGAGCCACCGCCCGGGATCGCTCAGAATCGTCCCGTGATTCTTCCCGGCCACGAAGATCACCGGGATGTCCACGTTCGGCCACGGCTCCACGTTCACGCGTCCGGTCGCCCCGACGCGCGCGGGATCGACGGTGAGATCGAGCGAAATCTTCCGCATGTTGAGCGCGCAGCCGGCCCAGCGCACGGTACCGTCGCTGCCGGGCGAATTGGCCATCGCGCCGAGTCCGCTGTAGCCGCGGTCACCGCAGAAGACGAACGCGAAGGGAGTGTTGCCGGTCGGGCCGTAGTGCGTCTCCGTGCCGAGCATGTCCTGGTGCGCGAGGTCCCACGTGTACCGGCCGCCCAGCTCGAGCCCGTCGAGGATCTTGTCGCCTGCCTCGAGAAAATCGGGACCCGGCTCGCGATTCCCCTGGAACAGCGCGCCCAGCCAGCTGCGTCCCTTGTGCGCGATCGGCGAGCCGAACGTCGCCGGCGCGAGCGCGACGAGGTGCTTGAGCCGGTCGCGCCGCTTGGCGTACGCGGTGAGCCACGAGCGCACGACGAGCATTCCCGTCGAGTGCACGATGGCATCGAACGGCTCGTCCCGGTCGAGTCCCGCGCGCTCGCGCAGCGCCCGGTCGAAACCCTCGGCGATGTCGCGGATCGTGACTTCGTTGGTTAGCGACCGGTAATTGCAGACGTGGATCGTGCTCACGTCGTAGCCGCGCGCGCCAAGCTCGGCGGACCACTTCCGGAACGAGCCCGCGTCCGCGGAGTAGCCGTGCACGAGGACGAGCGGGAGCCTGGGCATCGCTATTCCTGGAATCCGAGCTTGCGGGCGACGGCCAACTGCCTCATGTCCAGTGTCAGAAAGATCAACGTTTCCGGCTCACGAGCCAGATACAACGCGCTGGCGAGGTGCCAGCAATCGGTGCCACGCACGTATCCTGCCTCGAGAACTCGCGCGATCTCCGCGTGCAACGGCCGATCAGGAACTACCCAGCTGATACCCTTGAACAGCGCTGGCGTAGAAGCGGAGCGCTCGCGCAGCATGACTGAATTCAACTCGGCCTCGAGCAGATTCGAAGCATGGAGCTCGTCAAAGCCACTCAGCCTGCGTTGTATCCTGGCCGCGGCCGGCTCAGCCAGGGCCAATGCGACAAGACACGACGTATCTACGTACCCAACCTTCATTCAGTCGCGTTCGTCCAGAAAACGCTTGAGCGCCCCAGGACGCCTCGCGACGGCGCGTATGGGACCTGGACGGGTCGCGGCTGGAACAATGACTCCCCGCTCTTTCAGGTCCTTCAGGCGCGCGGCGAGTCCTCCCTCCGTCTTGGCGACCGGCCGCAGCTCGGCGACCGGCTCGCCGTGAAGCGTGATGGTCACGTGATGACCCTCCCGGACCTTCCGAACGAGCGCCGAGAGCTTGGCCTTCGCATCGTAGAGGGAGTAGGTGTATTTCATCCTCTACTGTAATGTTATCTAGTCAGACTAGTCAAGGTTGAAGCCGCCCCGAAAGCGCCCGGAATCGCAGTGGTTGGCCCTGCAACGGCCTATCTTCCTTATGTAAGACACTTACCTAAGCCCATAAAACACTTCATGCCTTTCGGTTCGTTCGACCTCCACCCCGATCTTCTCAAGGGTGTCAAGGAGCTGGGTTTCACCCGGCCCACGCCCATCCAGGCCGACGCCATTCCGCCCGCCGTTGCGGGCAAGGATGTCCTCGCCTGCGCCATGACGGGAAGCGGCAAGACCGCGGCTTTTCTGCTGCCGATCCTCAACAGCCTGCTCGCCAAGCCGCGCCGCACCACGCGCGCGCTCATTCTCACTCCCACTCGCGAGCTAGCCGCGCAGATCCTGGAAGACCTCGAGGATCTCGCGGTCCACACGCCCATCACTTCCGCTTCGGTTTTCGGCGGCGTCGCGATGGGACCGCAGGAGCACGCGTTCCGAACCGGCGTTGACGTCATCGTCGCGACTCCCGGCCGCCTGCTCGACCACCTGCGCTTCCCGTACGCGAAGCTCGACAAGATCGAGCATCTGGTGCTCGACGAAGCGGACCGTATGCTGGACATGGGATTTCTCCCCGACATCCGCCGCCTGCTCCGTTACGTGCCGACCAAGCGCCAGACGCTGTTCTTCAGCGCGACGATACCCGGCCAGATCGTGCAGCTCACGCGGGAGATGCTCAAGGATCCCGCGACGATCAACCTTGAGCGCCAGTCCAAGCCCGCTGTCGGGATCACGCAGGCGATCTACCTCGTGCCGCAGGAGCGCAAATCCGAGCTGTTGCTCACGCTGCTCGAGCGCGAGATCATGCACGACGCGCTCGTATTCACCCGCACCAAGCATCGCGCCAACCGGCTGTGGGAGTATCTCGACAAGCGCGGGATCAACGCCGCGCGCATCCACGGCAATCGCACGCAGCCGCAGCGCACCGAAGCGCTGGAAGGATTCAAGAACGGCGTGTACCGCGTGCTGATCGCGACGGACATCGCCGCGCGCGGGATCGACGTCGAGGCCCTCGGCCACGTCGTGAATTTCGACGTGCCAAACAAGCCCGAGGACTACATCCACCGCGTCGGCCGCACCGCTCGTGCCGAGCTGACCGGCGACGCGTTCACATTCGTCGCGCCCGGCGAGCTCGGCGACCTGCACGCGATCGAACGGGTGGTCGGTCACCCGCTATTGCGCGTCACCGTCCCCGATTTCGACTACTCCGCGAAGACCGCCGAGAGTCTGGAGATCCCGCTCGCCGAGCGCCTGGCCAAGATGCGCGCGCAGCGGAGCGCAGACCGTACGCGCTCGAAGGAGAAGAAAGCGAGGCCCGCGCCGAAAGCCGCGGATTCGAGTCCGAAGGCAGCGCCCGAGCCCGCGGGTCCGCAGAAGACCGGCCTGCGACGCAAAGGACCGGTCTCGAGCCGCCGCCGTGGGCCCGGCAAGCCGCGGATTTGAACTGTTAGCCGACTGAGCGTTAGTGATTAGTGATTAGTGATTAGTGATTAGTGATCTAGTGATTAGTGATTAGTCACTAGTCACTAGTCACCGCTTTAATGGCGGCAGCGCGGCTTCGATCACCGCACGGCTCGGTTCGAGCCAAGGCGGAAGGACGAGCTTCTCCCCCAAGGACTCCAACTTCTCGTCCACCGTAAATCCAGGGCCGTCGGTCGCGATCTCGAACAGCGCGCCGCCCGGCTCGAGGAAGTACACCGACTTGAACCAGAAGCGATCGATCACATCGGTCGGTCGTCTCTTGGCGACGCTGATGCGCTCGCGCACCGCGAGCTCGGCGTCGAGATCGGCGACGCGCCAAGCGATGTGATGCACTCCGCCGGTGCCCCACGCGCCGCGCGCGATCTCCGGCAGCTCGCGGATCTCGAGAAACTTGCCGGACCCGCCGCCATGTACGCCGAAGCGGTGCCACTCACCCTCCGCGCCGAGCTCCTCGAAGCCGAGCACGCGCGTGAGGAATGTCGAGGTCTCCTCGAGCGAGCGCTCCCATAACCGCACCGAGTGCAGACCCATGATCTGCCGACTCGCGGCGATCGGACTCTTGTCCCACACGGCGAACTCGCGCGCGTCCGCGGTCTCGGCGAGCACGAGCGGCAGTCCGTGCGGATCCGCGAAGGGAAGGCAGCGCTCGCCGCGGCGCTCTTCGATCGCGGTGGTCTTCACTCCGCTGCTCTCCAGCCGCTCGATCCAGAACTCGAGCGCGCCCGCCGGAATCGCGAGCGCGACTTCCATGGTCAGCCCGATCCCCGCTTTCGCCGGCGCCATCTCGGGCCAGGGAAAGAAAGTCAGGTCGGTGCCGGGGTGCGCGACGGCGTCGGCGTAGAACAGGTGGTACGTGCCCGGCGAATCCTGATTCACGCTGCGCTTCACGAGGCGCATGCCCAGCACGCGCGTGTAGAACTCCAGGTTCTCGCGCGCGTCGCCCGCGATCGCGGTGACGTGGTGCAGGCCGAGTATCTCCTTCAACTCAGCGCCCCGAACAGCCAGCGGACCACGACGACCGCCAACATGATCCCGCCCACGGCGAGCAGCGCGAGCGCCGCGACGATCGCCAACACGAAAGCGCTGCTCGATCTTCTCGTCGCGGCCGGCCTGTCGATGTACCGCTCGAGCAGGGCCATGTTGCGCATGTTGGCCTTCCACGCGACGTCGAACAGATCGCCCGCCACCGGAACTATCCCCACGAGCGTGTCGAGCGCGACGTTGAGCACCATGCGCGCGAGCACGGGCTTGGGCGCGCCGAGCCGGGATCCGAGCACAACGAGGTAGCTCCCCATCGCCGCGCCGGCGACGTCGCCGAGGCCGGGGACGAGCCCGATCACCGCGTCGAGCCCGAAGCGCATGTTCGTGCCCGGGATCCGGACCGCGCTGTCGAGAGAGCGCGCGAGGACGCGGGCGCGGTCCACGCTGAGAGCGGTCGAAGAGTATCGCTCGTCAGTCGGCGGAGAGCGCATGTCGGTCGGGATATTTCTCTCCTTTCGGTCCAGGTGTATCTATAATGATAGGCATAGCTTGTAGTCCGGAGCCCTTTCCCCGGTGCGCACCATGTCAGACGCCATTTCCCGACGCGCCCTCATCAAGAACGTTGCCCTGACCGCGGCGGGCATAGGACTTGTCGCCTGCGAGAGGCCGCGGGCCAACGCGAGCACCGCGGCGGCCGACACCGCCGCACCGGCGAGTCCGGACGAAGCCCGGCTCGATGCCTGGATCGCGACGATTCGCCGTGAAGAGCTCACCCGCACCGACGTGCCGCTCGGACGCAGCGCCACCCGCGTCGGCGAGCTCGCGGTCGGCACGCCGTACGAGGCGTACACGCTGGAAGCCTATCTGCGCGCGGGAGGCAGCCCGGTCCGCACCGAGCCGCTCACATTGTCGCTCACGAAATTCGACTGCGTCTCGCTGGTCGAATCGTGCATCGCCGTGTCCCGCGCCGCGGACGAGCCCGGCGCTCCTTCCTGGGAGAAGTACGGCCACGAGATGGAGCGCATGCGTTACCGCGGCGGCATGCGCGGCGGCTACACGTCGCGGCTGCACTACTTCAGCGAGTGGATCACCGACGGCGCGAAGCGCGGCCTGCACCGCGAGCTCGGCGCCGAGCTGGGCGGAGTCGAAGACAGGCGGCCGTTGCGGTTCATGACGGAGCACCGGAGCAGCTACCCCGCGCTCGCGAACGACGACGTGTACCACGAGATCGGCGAGATGGAGCGCACGCTCGACGGCCGGCCGCGGCACGTGATCCCCACCGCGCGCATCCCGGAAGTATCCGACCGCATCGAGTCGGGCGACATTCTGGCGTTCGCCACCGCGATCCCCGGTCTGGACGTGACACACTCGGCGTTCGCGTACCGCGATGCAGCGAACGTCCTGCGCGTGCTGCACGCGCCTTTGTCCGGAGGCGTGGTCGAGATCACGCGGACGACACTGCCGGAGTACGTGGCCGCGATACGGCGGTCGACCGGGATCCTCGTAGCCCGGCCTTTGCGCGCATAACCACCTTCAACGGCACAGACCTCG
>JBBEBQ010000010.1:300000-408728 GCA_040882285.1 Gemmatimonadaceae bacterium | reverse complement strand
GATCCTCGTAGCCCGGCCTTTGCGCGCATAACCACCTTCAACGGCACAGACCTCGGGGCGGATTGCACGACGAGGTGCCCCGCTCAGGCCCGTGTTAGCGAGCGCGGTTTGCGAGCGTAGGGCCAGAGCGGGGCACCTCGTCGCGCAATCTGCGCGCGCCATTGCAACAGTCGGGACCGGACAGGCGTACTATTGAAGCAACGATTCCCCCTAACAAAGGGTCGAATCCAGCGTCACACCTCACACATACATGCCCTCGAGAACCCCCGCGTACCTTCTGGCCGCACTGATCGCGACCATCTTCGCGCTCGCCGCCGGGCCATCCGCCGTCGCGGCCCAGCAGATGGACGTCATCCGCGGCCGGATCACCGGCCCCGACAGCCTTCCAGTCGAGAGCGCCACCGTGACGGCCACGTCGATCTCGGGCAACGTCAGCCGCACCGCGCGCACCGACCGGAACGGCCGCTACACGATCGCCTTCCCCGGCGGGGACGGCGACTACATGATCACCGTGTCCCTGCTCGGCTACATCCCCAGGCGGTTCGAGTTGAAGCGGATCACCGACGAGGAGATCCTGGTCGCCGACGCCCGGCTTACGCAGATGGGCGCGCTGCTGGAGGACGTGACCGTCACGGCCCAGAGGGCGCGCGTCCCGCGCACCGCCGACGCCCAACCGGACGTGAGCGGCACCGAGCAGCCGATCACCAACGACGCCGTGCCGGCCGACCTGCTCGGCGACCTCGCCGCGATGGCGGCGACGCTTCCGGGCGTGCAGGGCGTGCCGGGAGTGGACGGCGCGCCCGACGGCTTCTCCGTGCTCGGACTCGGCGCCGACCAGAACAACACCGTGCTCAACGGGATGAGCTTCGGCGGCTCCAGCCTCCCGCGCGACGCGGCGGTGTTCTCGTCGGTGATCACTTCGCCGTACGACGTCTCCCGTGGCGGCTTCAGCGGCGCGCAGATGAGCCTTCGCACCCGCTCCGGCTCGAACTTCATCACCCGCGGCATGAGCCTCAACCTCGACGCGCCGCAGATGCAGTGGACCGACCGCGCTGCTCGCGCGCTCGGCCAGGAGTACTCGAATTACTCGCTCGGCGGCGCGCTGTCGGGACCGATCCAGTTCAACAAGGCTTTTTACAACGTGTCGTACCAGCTCGGACGCAGGTCCAACGACCTGTTCACGCTGCTCAACACGGGCCCCGACGGATTCCAGGCCGTGGGTGTCGCGCCGGATTCGGCGGAGCGCGCGCTGGCGCTCATGCAAGCGCGGGGAATTCCGCTCGAGGCCGGCGGCGCGGCAGACAACCGCATCGCCGATCAGGGAGCGGTGTTCGGCAGCATCGACGTCGCGCCCCCTTCGTCGAGCTCGGGCCAGGCGCTGAACTTCTCGTTCAACGGCAACTGGAGCCGGCAGAGCCCGCTGAGCGGGCAGGCGACGGAGCTGCCGTCGTACAGCGGCGAGCGGACCAACTGGCGCGGCGGAATCCAGGGGCGACACAGCGGCTACTTCCGCAACGCGATCCTCACCGAGACATCGCTCGGCTTCAGCATGTCGCGCAACTCGTCCACGCCGTTCCTCGACCTGCCCGCCGGCATGGTGCGCGTCAACTCCGATTTCGACGACGGGACGCGCAGCCTGCAGTCGCTCCACTTCGGCGGCAACCAGCGGCTCAACAGCAGCCAGCGCTCGAACACCACGAATTTCCTGAATCAGCTCTCCTGGTTCAGCGTGAACAACAAGCACCGCGTGAAGCTCACCAGCGAGCTGCGTTTCGACACCAACGAGCAGGAGTCGTCCAACAACACGCTCGGAACGTTCACGTTCAACTCGCTGAGCGATTACGAGGCGTTGCGTCCGGCGGTGTTCACCCGCGAGCTGGGCACGCGCGACCGCAGCGTCGGCCAGCTCACTGCCGGCTTCTCGCTCGGCGACGCGTATCGCAAGACCGATCGCCTGCAGATTCAGTACGGTGTGCGCCTGGACGCGAACCGCTTCACCTCGCGGCCGGAGCTGAATCCGGAGATCGAGTCGCTGTTCGGCGCGCGGAACGACGTCGTGCCCAACAAGATCTACCTGAGCCCACGCGCCGGATTTTCCTGGACGTACGGCAGCGCCGCGCAGATCGAGGGATTCCAGGGCGCGGCGCGCCTCCCGCGCGCGGCGCTGCGCGGCGGCATCGGCGTCTTTCAGAGCACGCCGGGAACGAACCTGATAGCCTCGGCGCTCGACAACACCGGTCTGCCCGGGGCGACGCAGCAGTTGCGCTGCGTCGGCGCGGCCGCGCCAGTACCGGATTGGATCGCCTATGCGGCGGACCCGGAGTCGATTCCGACGGCGTGCGCCGACGGCACGAGCGGGACGACTTTCGCCAACGCGGCGCCGAACGTCACGCTCTTCTCCCGGGATTATTCCGCGCCGCGGAGCATTCGCTCCAACCTGCAGTGGAGCCTCCCCGTTTTGCGCAACCGGTTCAACTTCATGCTCGAGGGCACGTACTCGCGGAACCTGAACCAGCGCGGGATCACCGACCTCAACTTCGGCGGCGAGCAGCGCTTCTCGCTCGCGGACGAAGCGGGCCGTCCGGTATTCGTGGATTCGGCGAGTATCGTGCCCGCGACGGGCGCGGTGGCCTCGCGCAATTCGCGCATCCACCCGGAGTTCTCCCGCGTCACCGAGATCGACTCGGACCTGCGCTCCGAGAGCCGGCAGCTGAGCATGCGCCTCTCGCCCGTCCGCTTCAGCCCCAACTTCAGCTGGAGCCTGGCCTACGTCCTCTCCGACGTGCGGGAGCAGGTGCGCGGCTTCAGCAACACCGCCGGCAATCCGCTCTCGACCGAGTGGGGACGCTCGGGCGGCTCGTCGCGCCATCAGATCGTCTACAACCTCGCGTACAACTTCTTCGACTTCGTGCGCGTGGGCTGGTTCGGCCAGATCCGCTCGGGCGCGCCGTTCACGCCGATGGTCGCCGGTGACGTGAACGGCGACGGCTACTCCAACGACCGCGCGTTCATCTTCGATCCCGCGACCGCGGAGGCGGGACTGGCGTCGGGCATGCGGAGCCTGCTCGACCGGGGATCGCCGGAAGCGCGCGCGTGCCTGGAGTCGCAGATCGGCGAGCTCGCCGGCCGCAACAGCTGCCGGGGACCGTGGTACTCCACCGCCAGCATGAACATCAGGTTCAATCCACTCAAGGTGCGCATGCCGCGCCGCTCGTCGCTGTCCTTCTCGCTCTCCAATCCGCTCGGCGCCGCCGACCTGCTGCTGAACGGCTCGGGCAAGCTGCGCGGCTGGGGCCAGCCGGCGCCGGTGGACCAGCAGCTCCTGTACGTGCGCGGATTCGATCCGGCCACGCAGCGCTTTCGCTACGAGGTGAACGAGCGGTTCGGCGGAACGAACCGCGCCGTGAGCGGAATGAGAATCCCCGTGACGCTGACGGCGATGCTGCGGTTCGACCTCGGCCCGATGCGCGAGCGGCAGCTGCTGACGCAACAGCTCGATCGCGGTCGGCGCACCGAAGGGACGCGCATCCCCGAAGCGATGTTCCGCGGCATGTACAACGGCGGCGGGCTGCTCAATCCCATGGCGACGATCCTGCGGCAGCAGGACTCGCTCCGCCTGACGGCGGTGCAGGCGGACAGCATCGCAGTCATGAACCGGGCGTACACCGTGCGAGTCAGTGCCATCTGGATGCCGCTCGCGAAGGAGTTCGCGGAGCTTCCCGACAACTATGATCGCGACGCGGTGTATGGCAGGTACATGCGAGCGCGCAGGGAAACGATCGACTTGCTCAGCGCTGCGGCGCCGGCGATCAGGAAGCTGTTGACGGCGGAGCAGATGCGAAAGCTGCCGACGAACGTCGCCAGCTACCTGGAGCCGCGCTACCTCGCATCGATCCGCCATGGGACCGCGACGTTCTCCGGTGGGGGGATGAACCCGGGCGGTGCGGTGTTCACCGGCGGTGGCGGCCAGATGATTACGATAATTAGGCAGTCTCCCTGACTGAATTCAAATACGCCCTTCAATAGAAGAAGTGAGCTTATGAAGACGCATTCAATTGCGATGTCACTCGGTCTCGTGCTCGCGCTCTCTGGCGCCGCGAACGCGCAGGACCGCAACGTCATCCGGCAACTCGGCCCGATTACCGCGCGCGCGGCCGAGCCCGTCGCGGCAATCGGCATCCGCCCGCTTCCGTCAGGCGTGCTCGTGAACGACGCGCCGAATCGGCGCCTCGTTCTGTTCGACGATCAGCTCTCGGCGTTCACCATCGTCGCCGACTCGACCTCCGCGACCGGCAACGCGTACAGCGGCCGGCTCGGCGGGCTGCTCGCGTACAAGGGAGATTCGAGTCTCTTCACCGATCCCGCCTCACTGTCGATGCTCGTGATCGACCCGGCCGGCAAGGTCGCCCGCGTGATGTCCATGCCCGGAACGCAGGACGCCGGATTGCTCGCGGGCGCGATGGGCGGAGCGGCGTACGACGGTAAAGGCGGACTCGTTTACCGCGGCATGTTCCGGCCGCAGTTCCGGCGCGCACCGGGCGCGGCCGCCGGAAACTTCGCGCCGCCGGAGATTCCCGACTCGGCGCCGATACTCCGCATCGATCTCGCGACGCGGAGCCTCGACACTCTCGGTTTCATCCGCACGCCGAAGGTGAGCATGGAGGTGACGCGCACCGAGGACGGACGAGTCAACATGCGCTCGCGGCTGAATCCGCTGCCCGTGGTGGACGACTGGACCGCGCTTCCCGACGGCTCGATCGCGTTCATTCGCGGCCGCGATTATCACGTCGACTGGATCGGTCCCGACGGAAGCAGGACGTCGTCGCCCAAGATTTCGTTCGACTGGCAACGGCTCACCGACGACGACAAGGTCGCCTTCATTGATTCGCTCCGCGCGGCGAGAGAAAGAATGGGCGAAGGCGCGCCCGGGATCGCCGCGGTGGGCGCGGCGCTCGGGGTGTCGGACGCAGCGATCGGCGCCGCGGGGCCTACGATCCAGATCATGACCGGCCCCGACGGTCCCGGAGGCGGAGCGCCGCAAGGAGCGCCGCAAGGGGCGCGGCAGGGTGCGCGGCAAGGCGCGCGGCAGGCGCAGGCGGCTGCCTCCGGACAACGCTTGAACGCGAACGTCGACTTCGTGGATCCGAGCGAGCTGCCGGACTACAAGCCGGCGTTCTTCGCGGGCTCGGTCCGCGTCGACCCGCACGGCAATCTCTGGATCCGCACCATCCCGACGAAGGCGATTACGGGTGGACCGGTGTACGACGTCATTGACCGCCAGGGTGTGCTGGTCGAGCGAGTGCAGATCCCAAAGGGACGGACGATCGTCGGATTCGGGCCGGATGACGTGGTCTACCTGTCCGTGCGGGAAGAGCGGGTGAGCTATCTCGAAAAGGCGACCGCTCGATAAGGGGCCTTTACCCCGTACCGGTTGCACTGGTCCCGGAGCCATTAACGTTCCCTGATCCCGGCAGTCAAACCCGCCGAATGCCTCACCGGGGAGTTATGCGTCTTCTGTCCGCCCTTTTCCTCGCCCTTCTCGCCGCAGTCCCGTTACACGGACAGGAAGCCCTTCGAGAGCAGGCCGCGGATCAGCAAATCCTCCACGCCCTCAACCGTCTCGCTTTCGGGCCCGGTCCCGGCGACGTGCAAAAGGTCCGCGCGATGGGACTCGACCAGTGGATTGAGCGGCAGCTCGACCCGAGCCGGATTCCCGACGACGCCGCGGATCGCGCGCTTGCGCGCTACGCCACGTTCGGCCAGACCGAGAACTACCTGGTGCAGCAGTACGCCGCCGCGCAACGCGAGCGCAGGCAGGTCCGCGCCGACAGCGGCGCCGCTCTCTCTCGGGAAGACAGCATCGCGTTCAGGCAGCGCGGCGAGCAGCTCCGCGCCGTCGTGACCGACCTGCAATCCGCCAAAGTCGCGCGCGCAGTCGCGAGCGAGCGGCAGCTGCAGGAAGTCATGACCGACTTCTGGTTCAACCACTTCAACGTCTTCATCCGCAAGGGCGGGCCGCAGCCGTTCTACATGCGGGCGTACGAGCAGGGCATCCGTGAGCGCGCGTTCGGCAACTTCCGCGACTTGCTCGGCTTCGTCGCTAAAAGTCCGGCGATGCTGTTCTACCTCGACAACGCGCGGAGCATGGCCGACAGCGGCAGGCCGACGCTGGCGCGGATCCGGCCGAGGGCGCAGCGCATGCGCCAGGGGCTCAACGAGAACTACGGCCGCGAGCTGCTCGAGCTGCACACGCTCGGCGTGGACGGCGGCTACACCCAGCAGGACGTGATCGAAGTCGCGCGCGCGCTGACCGGCTGGACGATCCGTCCGCCGCAGGAAGGCGGCGGGTTCATCTTCCGGCCCGTCATGCACGACGCCGCGCCGAAGACGGTCCTCGGCCATACGCTTCCGGGCGGACGCGGCATCGAAGACGGCGAGGACGTGCTCGACATCGTCGCGCGGCACCCGAGCACGGCGCGCTACATCGCGACCAAGCTCGCCCGACGCTTCGTGAGCGACACGCCGTCCACCGCGCTCATCGATCGCGCGGCCGCGACGTTCACGCGCACCGACGGCGACATCCGCGAAGTCTTGCGCACGATCATTCAGTCGCCCGAGTTTTTCGCGGCGTCCGCGTACCGCTCCAAGGTGAAGTCGCCGTTCGAGGTCGTCGTGAGCGCCGCGCGAGCGCTCGGCGCGGAGCCCGACCCCACGCCGAGAACCGCCGGCGCGGTCGCGCTGCTGGGACAGCCGCTTTTTGCGCACCAGGCGCCGAACGGGTACCCGGAGACGGGGGCCGCGTGGATCAACACCGGCTCGATTCTCAATCGGATCAACTTCGGGCTCGCGGCCGCGGCCGGGCGACTTCCCGGATTGAGCGCGGAGAATTCCCCGATCGACGCGCAGCTGTCGGCCGCGCCACGCGAGCAGCAAGTGGACGCCGTCGTGTCCGCGCTGCTCGGCGGCTCGGTATCGCCGGACACGCGCGCGATCCTGCTCTCCGGCGACCATCCGATGATCGCGAGCGGAGCAGTCGAAGCCGCCGCGGCCGCAAGCGCGGAGGTCAATGAAGCAGACGCCGACATGATGGCGCCGGGCGCGCAGCCGCGCCGGCAGGGCGCGCGGCGAAACCAGGTAATGCGCAGGCCGGGGCAGATCCCGCGGCTCGAGGGGCTCGCGCAGATCATCGGTCTCGCGCTGGGCTCCCCCGAATTTCAGCGGCGCTGAAGGAGAGCATCGTCATGCAACGCAGAGTATTCGTGAAGTCGGGTGCGCTCGCGCTCGTGACCCTGGGACTCAGCCCCAGCTTTCTCCGCCGGACCGCGTTCGGCATGGAGCTCGCCGGCGCGGCGAAAGGAAAGACGCTGATCTGTCTCTTCCAGCGCGGCGCAGCTGACGCGCTCAATCTCGTGGTGCCGCACGGCGAGCGCGCGTACTACGCGCTGCGTCCGTCCATCGCGATCCCGCGCCCGTCGCTGCGGGCCCAGGGCGCCGCGATCGACCTGGACGGGTTCTTCGGGCTGCACCCCGCGCTCGCTCCGCTCAAGCCGCTGTACGACCGCAACCTGCTCGCGCCGATCCACGCCGTGGGAAGTCCCTCGGCCACGCGCTCGCACTTCGACGCGCAGGACTACATGGAGACGGCGACGCCGGACAGAAAGAGCACGCCCGACGGCTGGCTGAACCGTCTGCTCGCCGTCGAGGGCACGTGCGACGAGTGCAAGGCGCCGAGCGCGTTTCGCGGCGTGGCCATGTCGGCTCAGACTCCGCGCAGCATGCAGGGAGCCGCCGAGACCGTGGCGATGAACTCGATCGAGCAGTTCACGATCCGCGCTGCCGGAGGGCAGGCCGAGCGACTCGAGGCTCTATATAGAACGGGCAGCGCCGATCTGGTGCACGGCGCGGGGCGCGAGATGTTCGAGGCCGTGGCGATGCTGCGCGCGGCGAACCCGCAGCGGTACCAGCCACGCAACGGCGCGGAATATCCGCGCACCGACTTCGGCCGCCGGCTGCTGCAGATCGCGCAGCTCGTAAAGGCCAACGTCGGAATGGAGATCGCCTTCGCCGACATCGGCGGCTGGGACACGCACGTCAATCAGGGCGGCGCGACGGGGCAGCTCGCCAACCGGCTCGACGACTTCGCGCGCTCGATCGCGGCGCTCGTCACCGACCTCGGCGACAAGATGGAGGACGTCGTCATCCTCACGATGTCCGAGTTCGGCAGAATGGCCCGCGAGAACGGAAACCGCGGAACGGACCATGGTCACGCGGGAGCGATGTTCGCGATCGGCTCCGCGGTGCGCGGCGGGAAAGTGCACGGCCGCTGGCCCGGGCTCGAGCGCGAGCAGCTGTTCGAGCAGCGCGACCTCGCGCTCACCACCGATTTCCGCGCGGTATTCTCCGAGATCGCGAGCGGGCACCTCGGCGCGAGCAGGCTGGACGCGATCTTCCCGGGCTACGGCGACCGCAGGTCAGAATGGATCGGACTGCTCTGAGGCCGGACCCCGCGCCCTCGCGCTAGACCCCCGCTCCTACGGGTGTATCCACCGCGTGGCATACGCGATTTCGCCCGTTCTGCTATGGTCGTGACGACGAACGCGGCCGCCGTGGACAACGCCTGGAATCTCGCGTTGAGCACGGCCTCCCTCGCGGCGTGCCCGACCGATGTCAGCATCGCGTGAATGTCGTCCCCCAATCCTCTCCCACGTCAAACCGCTCGCCCTCACCGCCGCCGTAAGCGCGCCAAAGAGAACCGTCCCGAGACGATCGTCCGGTGCGCGAGGACCGCGGGCTCGGGTACTCCCCTGCGGCGCTACGCTCGCACACTGCGCTCGCTAAGACGCGCCTTCGCGGAGCACCCGAGCGCCACGGTCCTCCCAAGCCTGGAGGAGCGTGCTAGCTGTGGGCTCCCCAAAGCGCCGTCTTAGCGAGCGTAGTTTGCGAGCGTAGGCGCGACTGGGGAGCCCATAGCGGCACGCTCCCCCGCGCCGAGACCGGCAGCGCACGAGCTCACTCGCACGCACTTACAGCACGAGTACTACCAGCGGAAGATGCGACGGAGCCGGCGGCTGAGGCTGCGGCCCAGGGAGTCGATCGCCTCGGGAACTTCCTCCCAACCTTCCATTTGCTCGTCCTCCCACTCGTAGACCGGCTCCGCGTGCTGCGGACATATCGCGGTCGGCTCGGTGCCGGGCTCGAACCACTCGCTCTGGCGGCTCGGGCACCACTCGTTGGCCAGGTAGCCGGTGGTTGGATCTATCACGCGCATGATCATCCCGTCGGGCGGGTCCCAGGATGCATCGGCGGTCGCGCTCTCGCGCCAGCCGCCGCGGTACCACTCCGCCCACGCCGGCGCGGCCAGCCGCCCGCCCGCCGCGCTCGAGCCCATCGACCGCGGCTCGTCGAACCCGAACCAGAAGCCCGCGACGATCGTCGGCGTGTAGCCGATGAACCACACGTCGCTGGCGTTGTTGGTCGTGCCCGTCTTCCCCGCGACCATGCCGCGCACGCCGTAGTCGCGCAGCGCGCGTCCGGTTCCGAAGTCGATCGCGCCGCGCAGCATCGACGTCAGCTGGTACGCGTCGCGCGGGTCCATCACCTGCTCGCGCTCCACCTCCTGGCTGTACAGGATCTTGCCGTCGCCCGTCTCCAACCGACGCACCAGACGCGGCTTCACGCGGAAGCCGCCGTTCGCGAACGGGGCGTACGCCGTGACCAGCTCGAGCGGCGTGACCTCGAACGCGCCGAGCGCGATGGAAGGAATCGGCTGCAACTCGGCGGTGATGCCGTTCTTGTGCGCGGTCTCGATGATCCTTTGCTCGCCCACCACCTGCGACACGCGCACGGTCGCGGCGTTCGCCGAGTGAATCAGCGCCTGCCGGAACGTAGTCCGTCCCAGATAACTGCCGCCGTAATTCTTCGGCTCCCAGATCCGTCCCTGCATACGCACGGTGATCGGCTCGTCGTCCACTTCCGTGGCGGTGCCGTACCCGGCGCTCAACGCCGCGGCGTACACGAACGGCTTGAAGGCGGAGCCCGGCTGGCGCTTCGCGTACAGCGCGCGGTTGAAGGTGCCGCGCCGGAATCTCCGGCCGCCGCTCAGCGCGCGGATGTCGCCCGTGAGCGGGTCGATCGCGACCATCGCGCCCTCCACGTTCCGGCCGATGGACGCCGCCCGCCGGCGCACGGCCGCGTCGGCCGCGCGCTGGGCGCGCGCGTCCAGCGACGTGTACACGGTCAGCTCGCTCAGATCGAGCCGCGTGCCCTTGATCACCGAGTCGGCCAGCGCTCGGACCGCGTCGAGCGCGTACGAATCGTTGCTCTGGTCGGGATACCAGCCTTCGCCGTGGATCCGTATGCGGGTGTCCTTTAGCCCGGGAAGGCGCTCGGCGGAGACAAATCCCTCGCGCACCATGAGGTCGAGCACCAGGTTGCGGCGGGCGAGCGCGCGGTTCGCGCTCCGCCGCGGGGTGTAGTACGACGGCGCCTTCGGGAGCGCGGCGAGCGTCGCCGCTTCGGGCAGCGTCACGTTCTTCACGCTTTTGTTGAACAGGTCCCGGCTCGCCGCTTCGACGCCGTACACGCCGTTCCCCATGTAGATCACGTTGAGGTACAGCTCGAGGATCTCCTGCTTCGTCAGCGACCGCTCCATCAGCTTGGACAGCCGGAGCTCGAGCATCTTCTGCCGGAGCGTGCGCCCGCGATACTGGTTCACCACGAACGTGTTGCGCGCGGCCTGCATCGTGATCGTCGAGAACCCCTCGCGGATCCCGAGCCCCCTTATGTTTCGGAGGAACGCGCGCGCAAACCCGCGCCAGTCCGTTCCATTGTGCTCGTAGAACCTGCGATCTTCCACGGCGATGAACGCCTGCTGCACGAATACCGGGACCGTCGAGAGCGGAACGTTGAGCCGCCGAACGGTCTCCAGCCGTCCGAGCAGCACTCCGTTGCGATCGAGAATCTGGCCGCCCTGCGACGGGCGGAAGGCACGGATCTCGCTCGCGCTGGGACAGCCCTCGAAGCCGCACGTCACCAGCCACGAATTCAGGAGCAACATGCCCGCCAGCGCGGCACTCATTCCGCCGACCCACCATGGGTTGGGCGTCACCTTCTTGTGCCAGAGCTCGCGCAGGGCCGCGCGTCTGCTCTCGGTGGCGATCCTCATCGGGCTGTCTGTCTCATGTTCTGATACGAAGGGGAATGCGGACCCGGACGATACCGCCCGGACGGCTGAATCTGATACACCGTCAGTCGTGTCTGGCGCCCAGGTGGTTGCCGGTCAAGATGCCTCAACCTCCGGCCCCGGCGATCCATCCCGGGCTCCGAACGAGCTGGGGCGTATTCCGGTACTGGAATATCATCTCATCGGAGAAGAAGAAGGCAGATGGCAGCGGTCGCATGCGCGTTTCAGGCAGGATCTGGAGTTGTTGTACCGGAGGGGCTACCGGCCCGTCACCATCTCGCAGATTCTGGACCGCGACCTGAACCTGCCCGCCGGGCTCTCGCCGGTAGTGCTCATGTTCGACGACGCTTCGCCCAGCCAGTTCCGCTACATCGAGCGAAACGGCCGGCTCGAGATCGATCCCAACTCCGCCGTGGGCATCCTGACCGAGTTCAACTCCCGCCATCCAGACTGGACCAACTCGGCTGTTTTCTGCACGCTCTCCGGGGCTGAAGCCGGGCGCTCGCTGTTCGGCGACAAGGGGATCGAGGGACAGAAGAGCGAGTGGCGCTTCCCCAAGATGCGCTTCCTCGCCGAGCGCGGCTTCGAGCTGTGCAACCACACACTCTGGCACGCGAACCTCGGCAAGTACGACGACGCGTTCGTGCAGGAGCAGATCGCGCGCGGCGTGATGGCGATAGACTCGGCCGTGCCCGGCTACAAGGTGCGCACGTTCGCGCTACCGCTCGGCGTCTGGCCGAAGAACCGCGCGCTCGCAAAGCGCGGATCCTGGCGCGATCCGAAGAGCGGACACGTGGTGACGTACGACTTCGACGCGATTCTCGAGGTGTCGGGCGGACCTACTCGCAGCCCGTACGATCCGCAGTTCAACCCGCTGAGCATCAACCGCGTGCAGGTATACGGCGAAGAGCTGGAGCGGACGCTCGACGCGCTGGACCGGCCGGGCCCGAACGGGCGGTACGTCTCCGACGGCATGAGCAACAGAGTCGCGCGACCAGCAACGCAGCCTTGAGCTGGGTCGCCGGCAGCGTCTAGAACTTCCAGCCTTTCAGGGTAGCGATCGCTTTTTCCAGCGCTGCGCGCTGCTCGGGAATCTTGGACCGCTCGAGCAGCTCCTCGTAGCTGTCGATGGCAAGGTCGAGCGCTTCGTAATCCTGCTCCGCGCCGGCGAGCGCCGCGGCGTTGTCGGCGAGATTCGCGCGCGCCAGCAGATCGTCGGGAAACCGCGCCGACACCTGCTTCCAGCGCGACGTTCGCTCGCGTGGATTTCCTTCGGCAAGCGCCCACAGGTGCCACGCGCCGCGGTTCGTCGCGTCGGCTGCGATGGCGCGTGTCGCCAGCTCCCCAACGACGTCGGGCCCGCGCCCGCTCAGCCAGTAAGCGTTCGCGAGAATGACGAGCGCGCGCGCGTCGTCCGGCTCGGCCGCGACGATCCGCTCGTACACGGGGCCGGCGACTTCGGGCATGTCGCGGTACGGCTCCACGGCTTCGGCGAGAATGGCCGGCGCGGTTTCGGGAAGAGCGGCGAGTGTGTCCTGCAGCGGGCCCATCTCGCCGTCGGACTTGTAGCGATCGACGGCTTGTCGAATAAGAACAGTTACGTCGACGGAGTCAGGCATCGTCGCGGAAGATAAGCTCCTGGAATATTCCGCCTGGAATATCCCAGAACCCGCCATTGCTTTACTTTGCCGCCCCCCACTACTAGCATTGTGTAGTGACCGCGCTGTCCACCGCGCGTCTATCTGGAGAATTGCAGGTCGCGGTAAGCCGCGTGAGTTCCCCGCTACTCCCTGCGACCGTTTGATTCCCGCGGTGCTACGGCAATGCCGTATGGCTTCATAGCCGCGAGATCTTTTCCGACAAGCAGCAGACCCCAGGAAGGAGCTAAACCTCGGGCGGCGATTGCCGCTTGCGAGGACCACGCCCGTCCGGCGCAACGGCGCCGGAAACGGGAGCAATAACCCCGCTTCACGATCCATGGATCCAGACAGCACGAATCCACAGCCGCCGTCCGTCACGGACGAGCCCCGAGCCGAGCCTTCAGTGCAGGACCGGTCCGACGACCGACCCGGCTCGCCGGCTCCGGGCGACAACCCCGAGCGCAACTATCCCACCGGCCAGGAGCAGCAGGATCGCCCTCGCGGTCGGCAACAGGGTGGTAACCGGGAGCGTCAGCAGGGACCGTCCGGCGAGAGCGACACGCGCAGAAATGGGCGCCGCGGGCCCAACCCCCGGCACGGCAGGCGGGGACGCGGACACGGTCCGCGCCGCGACCGCCAGCCGCAGCAGCAGCAGCAGCAACAGCAGCAGGACCAGCAGCCTCCCACGCCGGTCGTCGCCGACGCGGAAGCGACCGGCTGGTTCGATCCGCAACGCGACAGCGGGTTCATTCGACAAGCCGCCAACAGCTACCTCCCAGACCCATCTGATCCGATGGTGCCCGGACATCTCGTGCGCCAGCTGGGGCTCCGCCGGGGCGACGAGCTCAACGCGACCACAGGTCGCGATCACCGCAATCGCACCGTCGTCGTCGAAGTCCGGACGATCAACGACGCCGATCCCGCGGCGACGGCGAGGCGCCCCGATTTCGGATCGCTCACGGCATCGTATCCCGACCGCAAGCTCAAGCTGGAGACCGGCAAGCCCGCCAAGGGCGGACCCGAGCTGACGCGCCGCGCCATCGACCTGATCGCGCCGATCGGCTACGGCCAGCGCGCGCTGATTGTCGCGCCAGCGCGCGCCGGAAAGACCATGCTCCTGCAGGCGATCACCGAGGGAGTCGCCGTGAATCATCCGCAGGCCGTGCTGCTCGTGCTGCTCGTGGACGAGCGCCCCGAGGAAGTCAGCGAGATGATTACCTGGGGTTACGGCGAAGTCGTCGCGTCCAGCTTCGACATGCCCGCGAACCGCCACACCGACGTCGCCGAGATCACGCTCGAAAGAGCGCGCCGTCTCGTGGAGCTCGGCCGCGACGTCGTGATCGTTCTCGACTCGATCACGCGCCTGGCGCGCGCGCACAACACCGTGGAGCGCGGCACCGGCCGCACCCTGTCCGGCGGTCTCGACGCCACGGCGATGGCCAAGCCGAAAGCTTTTTTCGGCTCGGCCCGCGCGGTCGCGGAGCAGCACGGCGGAGGCTCGCTCACGATCATCGCGACCGCTCTCGTCGAGACCGGCTCGCGCATGGACGACGTCATCTTCGAGGAGTTCAAGGGCACCGGAAACTGCGAGATCAAGCTCGACCGGACGCTGGCCGAGAAACGCATTTTCCCGGCGATCGACATCGGAACGAGCGGCACGCGCCGGGAGGAGAAGCTCTTCCGGCCGGAGCAGCTGGACCACGTCTACACGCTCCGCCGGGGCCTCCAGCAGATGCCCTCGACTTCGGCCATGGAATGGCTGATCAAGCGAATCGCCTCCACCCCCGGTAACGACGCCCTTCTAGAGGGCCTCTAACGGCCCACTGCTTGCTCCTGCGGGAGGCATGCATCCGAGTCCGAGGCGCTGGGTCCCTTCCAGGTCTGGCACCGCCTTGTTCCTGTGCCTCGCCGCGGTCTCCGGGCCGCTGGCCCCGGTCCCCGCTTCGGCCCAGGACGAGGAAAAAAAGCCGGAGGTAGTCGACCTCAAATTCCAGGGCGTCAAGTCGCTCAAGGTCGACGAGCTGCGCGAGAGCATCGTCACCGACGAATCGCACTGCGAGAGCTTCGCGCTGCGACCGATCTGCTGGTTCAACAAGAGCAAGCTGTTCTACGAGCGGCGCTACCTGGACCGGGACGAGCTGATCCGCGACATGCTCCGGCTGCGCGTGTTCTACTGGAAGCGCGGCTTCCGCGAGACGCAGGTCGACACGGTTATCGCTCCGCGCGACCGCGACAAGGTCGCGGTCACGTTCGTAGTGGACGAAGGCCCGCCTACCCTCGTCAGCGACGTCTCGATAACGCAGACGACTCCGGTCCTCCCGAACCGGGCGATCACGCGACGCACGCTGCTCAGGCGGGGCGACCCGCTCAACATGATCAAGCTCGACTCCATGCGCCTCCGGCTGGAGATCGCGCTGTGGGACCGCGGCTATGCCGACGCGATCGTGGACACGTCCATCGCGCTCGCCCGGGACGGACTGTCGGCGTCGGTCGCGATCACGCTCAATCCGCGCTGGCTCACGACCATCGACAGCATCCACGTCCACGGGAACGAGCAGGTCTCCGTGCGCACGATCCGCCGTTCGCTGACGTTCGAGGAGGGTGATCTCTACCACCGCTCCGACCTGCTGCGCAGCCAGCGGAACCTGTACGAATCGAACCTCTTCCGCCGCGCGGTCATCGAGCTGTCGACCGAGGAGACGGGAGTCGACTCCACCAAGATCGTCGACATCACGGTGGTCGAGTCACCGCCGCGCGAAGCGCGGGCGAGCTTCGGCTTCACCACCGCGGACTTCGTTCAGGCCGAAGGCAGGTACACGCATTACAACTTCACCCGCGGAGCGCGGCGGCTGACGGTGACCGGCGCGGTCGGCAATCTGCTCGCCGAGCAGCTGAACAACAAGCTGATCTTCTCGGACAACTACGTGAACGTCGGCAGCGACCGGGGCCGCTATTTCGCGCCCACGTACAACGGCAGCGCCGAGCTGCAGCAGCCGTGGTTCGGCTCGGCTCGGAACGCGCTCGCGCTGTCGGTCTTCACGCACCGGCGCAGCGCGCCCGGCATCTACGTGGATCGCGGCTACGGCTCGAGCGCGACGTTCACCCGCGAGGTGGCGTTGCGGGCGCCGGCCAGCCTCAACTACCGCTTCGAGCTGACCACCGTCGAGGCCGGAGACGTGTACTTCTGCGTCAACTTCGGCGTGTGCGACCGTCCGACCCTGGACGCCCTCCGCAGAACTCAGCGCATCTCTCCGCTCACGCTCACTGGCAACATCGACCGCACCAACGATCCGTTCTCCCCCAGCCAGGGCTTCCGCGGCCGCACCGCGCTCGAGCACGCGTCCGGCTTCACCGCATCGGACTATCGCTACAATCGCGCGTCCGCCGAGGCGGCGGTATTCCGGCGGATCCGCCGGCGGGGCGTGTTCGGCGGGCACATTCGCCTCGGCTGGGTCAAGGGAGTCGCGAGCACGGGCGAGGCGCTCGGTGGATTGGAAGGCGAGCAGATCCTGCACCCGCGCACGCGCTTCTTCGCCGGCGGCGCGCAATCGGTGCGCGGATTCGGGGAGAACCAGCTCGGGCCCCGCGTGCTCACCGTCTCCGCCGCGGAGCTGCGCGCGGGGAAGCTGTCGAAGGACGGACCGCTCGCCTGCCCCGAGCCGACGCCGATCACTGACTGCGATCCGAATTCGGTCGCGTTTCAGGACGAGGATTTCCAGCCGCGCCCACTCGGTGGAAACACCGTGGCAGAGGCAAACGTGGAGCTGCGCTTCCCCGTGTGGCGGCAGCTCTCCGGCGCGGTGTTCATCGACGCCGGCGTCGTGACGCAGAACATTGATCCCTCGCTTCCCGGCAGCCGCGCCGCCGTGACGCCGGGCTTCGGCGTGCGCTACCGCTCGCCGGTCGGCCCGATCCGCGTCGACATCGGCATCAACCCGGGACGCGCCGAGCGGCTGCCGGTGATCTCGGAGGAGATCGTGGACGGTGAGCGCAGGCTCGTCCGGCTGAACACGCGCCGCGAGTACGCGGTGGCTCGCGGCGGGTTCATGGGGGTATTGGATCGGATGGTCCTCCATCTCTCGATAGGCGAAGCGTTCTAGTGACCGCTCCGACCGCCTCGCCGCGGCGCGGCTACAGGCCGGTGATCCGGAGGAAGCACGTGGGGCTCGCGGGGCTCGCCCTCGCCGGCGTCGTCGTGCTCGCGGCCGTGGGCGTGCTCATCCTCACTCAGGCCGACATCGGCCGCAACTTCGTGCGCGACCGCGTGGTGGACGTTCTCACGCGTAACTCGCGCGGAATAATCAAGATCGGAGAGGTGCGCGGCAATCTGCTCCGCGACGTCACGCTGATCGACGTCTCGATCACCGACAGCAGCGGCGCGCCGCTGATCATCGCCGACACGATCTACACCGAGTACGGTCTCCGCGCGCTGTTCGGAAAGCGCATCGTCCTGTCCGATCTGCGGATCGTGAACGCGCAGGTGGTGATCGAGCGGCTGCCGGGACAGAAGTGGAACTACGACCGGATCTTTCCGCGCGACACCGTGCCACATACCGGCCCTCGCGAGCCCGGCTGGGGAACGTGGATCCGCTTCAACGACGTCACGCTGGTGAACGTGGACCTCACGACCCGCGTGCCGTGGACGCCCGGCGGCGGAGAAGGTGATCCGGACCGCGAGATAACGCAGGCGCTCGCGGGCGAAGGCCGCGTGCGAATCATCCGCGTGCCGGGCGGATTCCAGAACGTCTCCGAGTATCGCGACATCCACGCGCGCATGCCCGTGGTGCGGCTCAACGATCCGGATTTCAGGATCGCGCTGATCGACGTCGCGTCTGGCCGGGTGCACGCGATCCCGTTCAACCCGCCGTCGCTCGTCGTGCGCGCGTTCACCGGCAAGATCCAGTTCAACAAGGACTCGGTGTGGTGGGCCGACGCGCGCGCCGAAGCGCCCGGCACGCGCGCGATCGCGTCGGGTCGGTACACGATGAAGGGCGCCGACCTGCGTCTGCGCATGCGCGCCAATCCGTTCTCTCCGGCGGACGTGCGCTGGGTGCTGCCGCAGCTGCCGGAGCGGGGCAGCGGATCGCTCGACTTCTCCATGGACTGGGAGGGCGACAGCGCGATGTATCTCGTGGAGAACGCGGACCTGCGGCTTGGCGACGCGCACATCGCCGGAAAGATCGGAATCACCGACACCGACACGCTCGCGTTCCATGCGGCGGACCTCCGATTCTCCAACGTCAGCACCGCGCTCCTGGATCAGGTGCTCGGCGTGTCGTGGCCGCCGCGCCCGGGAGTTCTCTCCGGCCGGGCGCGCTTCGACGGCGGATTCAACGCCATGCGGGTGGACGGCGACGTCACCTTCGTCGGACCGGGCTCCGGCCGGAATCGCGTGATAGCGACGGGCGAGCTCGGCGTCGGCGAGTATTTCCGCGCGCGGAATCTCCGGCTCCGGCTGCTGCCGGTGACAGCGGAGATGGCGCGAGTGATCATCCCCGACATTCCGTTCGGCGGAACGTTCACGGGGACGACGGTGCTCAACGGCTCGACCGGCTCCACGCTCGTGGCGACCGGCGACATGACGCACGTCGAGGGCGGCAACCGGTCCCGAGGCATCGGCCGCGTCGCCGTGCGTCCGCGCGGCGCCCGCGTGTGGCTGGATGCCGACGCGCGGTTCGCGCCGCTCGCGCTCGCGACGGCCGGCCGGTTCGCGCCCGCGCTGGGACTCCGCGGATTCGTGAGCGGCCCGATCCGGTTCGTCGGAACGCTGCGCGACTTCACCGTGAACACGACTCTCGCCGCGTCGGGCGGCGGCGACATCGCGATCAACGGCCGCGTCGACCTCGAGGGACGCGCGACCGCCTACGACCTGCGCTTGAACGCCGCGCTGTTCAATGCGAGCGCCGTCTCGACCCGGGCCCCGCGCACCGCCCTCACCGCGACCGCGCACATGGTCGGCACCGGCACGGATCCGGAGACCATGCGCGGGAATCTCGTGGCTGACGTGCGCACGTCCACGTGGGACACACTCGCGCTCGACTCGGCCAAGGTGCGCGTGGCGTTCGCGGACGGGCTCGCCCGCTTCGACACTCTGACCGTGAGCGTGCCGCAGGGCCGGCTCGACGCGCAGGGCACGTTCGGGCTCAGCGAGCGGCGCCAGGGCGAGTTGCAGTACAGCATCGCCGTCGACACGCTGTCCGCGCTGGCCGGAGTCATCGGCGCCGATACCGGCGTGGTGGCGCCGCGGCCGCGCATTCTCGCCGCGCGCGTCGAGCGCGCGCGGGCGGACTCGCTGCGAATCGCGCGCGAGACCGAGGTCGAGCGCGCCGTGACCGGCAGGCGTGTGCCGCCGATCGCTGTAGACACGCCGAGCGTCATCCCACGCGGCCTGCTGGCGGGCTCGCTGCGCGCCGAGGGTGTCGCTACGGGCAACATCAAGAACTTCGGCCTGCGGGGCACTGCGCGCGGCACGAACCTGGTCGCGCGCGGCCAGCGTGTGGGCCGACTCGTCGCCGACTACGAGTGGACCGGAGGCCGTACGCCGGCGTCGAAGCTCGTGGTGGACGCGCAGCTCGCTGACGCGCGGCTGGCGGGATTCGCCCTCGACAGCATCGACGCGCAGATCTTGTATCAGCAGCCCGGCGGCACGGCCGACATCTCGATCGTGCAGGACGACCGCACGAGATACGGCCTGGCGGCGCAATACCGGCTCCACGCGAATCACCACGAGCTGCACCTCGACAGCATGCGGCTGCAGTTCGACACGACGGTCTGGACCAACACACAGCCGTCGGAGATTCAGTGGGGCGCGCGCGGGCTCATGGTGCGCACGCTCGAGCTCACCAATCCGGCGGGCGGACGCATCTTCGTGGACGGGCTGATTCCGCGGGAGGGCAACGCGGACCTGCGTCTCGCGGTGGACCGGTTCGAGATCGCGGACATAGCATCGCTGCTGCAGAGCGACATTGGCGCGCGCGGGCTGCTCTCGTTCGACGTGAACGCGTCCGGAACGCTGGCGGATCCGCGCTTCAAGGGAGCGTTCGGCGCGACCGACTTCGTGTACAACGAGACGCGCCTGCCCGAGGTACACGGCACCGTCGATTACACGGATGAGACTCTTACCGGGCGCGCCGACGCCACCCTCCCGAACGGCCGCTCGATCATCGTCGCGGAGGGAACGATCCCGGTGAACCTCGCGCTCACCGGAGTCACGGGCTCGCGCATTCCCCGCGACCGGCAGATAGCGCTGCGCGTGACGGCAGACAGCTTCCCTGTCGCGATCCTGCCGCAGCTCGGCGGCTACGTCACCAACGTTCGCGGCCGCACCAGCGGCAACGTCACCATCGGCGGCACGCTGAGCGCGCCGGCGCTGTCGGGGACGGTGGCCATCGAGAACGGCAGCGCGAAGATCGTCCCGACGGGCGTGACGGTGCGGCAGGTGTACGGCGTGGTGCGGATGACCGGCGACACCGTCGTGGTGGATTCCCTCGTGGGCCGGAGCGCCGGTCCGTTCCGGGTAACCGGAGGCGTCGGCGTCGGAGCCTTCCGCGCGCCGTCGTTCGACCTGCACCTGACTTCCACGAACGCGCGGATCCTCGACAACGATCACGGCGAGCTGTTCGCCGACCTCGACGTCGCGATGTACGGGCCCTTCGACGGAGCGCTGATCAGCGGCGGCGTGCGGATCCGCGAAGGAGTTCTCTACATACCGACGCCCGAGGATCGCGAAGTCATCGGCGCGGACGACCCGGCGCTGTTCGCCGTACTCGATACCGCGCTCACGCCGGCGTCGGAGATCTTCCCCGCCCAGTCGCCGCTGCTCGCGAACCTGCGCGTCGAGCTCAATCTCCGCGTGGAGCGCGACGTCTTCGTGCGCGCGCCGAACGTCAACCTCGAGGTGTACACCGACGGCGACCTCATCGTCCGCGCGGACCGCGCCAGGGAATCACTCACGCTCGACGGAGTCCTGCTGAGCGACCGCGGCGACTATGTGTTCTTCAGCCGCAGGTTCAAGATCAGGCGCGGATCGGCGACGTTCGTCGGACTGAGCGAGATAAATCCCACTCTGCAGATCCAGGGCGAGTACGAGGTCCGGCTCCCGACGCGCGAGGCGATCAACATCCAGATCGTGATCGGCGGAACGCTCAGGAGCCCGAAGATCACGCTCACGAGCGACGCGCAGCCGCCGATGGCGCAGAGCGATATCCTGAGCTATCTCGCGTTCGGGCAGTCGGGCACGACCCTCACGCAGCTGGGCGGCTCCGCGCTGTCCACCGGCGGCGGCGCCGGCACACTAGTCGGAACCGGCGCGGCGCTCGCGACGAAGCAGCTCGCCGCCGTCGCCCTCGGAGTCTTCACCGAAGAGATCGCGGCCGAAGCCGCCCGCTCGCTCGGCGCCGACGTGCTCATCATCTCGCCCGCCGAGATACAGACCGACGTCGGCAGCTTCCTGCGCAGCACCGAGGTGGAGTTCGGCAAGTACGTGAACCCGAACACGTTCATATCGCTCACCGGCAGGCCGGATCCGGCCGCGCTGCGGCGTCCCGGCTTCACGCTCGAGCACCGCTTCCCGTCTATGCCCGGCTACAGGATCGAGATGGCGCTGGAGCCGCGCTACCTGCTGCGCGAGCCGACGCTCGAGCGGCGGGAGCCCATCACGCGCAGCGTGCTGGGGCTGTTCCTGATCAGGGAGTGGAGATACTGAGAACAGCTATTAGCTGTTGGCTATTGGCTGTTGGCTTGGGGCGAAACGACGGGAAATGCGATGCGGGTAGCTAAGAGCCAATAGCCAACAGCCAACAGCTACGCCGCCGCGACAGCGGCGGCGTAATGGTCCCACATCTCCGCCATCGCCCGCATCCCCAGGCGGAAGTTCTCCTCGCTGATCCACTCGTCCGGCGCGTGCGCGTTCTCGCCCGGAAGCCCGAAGCCGACCAGCAGCACGGGCGCGCCGAGGATCTGCTCGAAGTCGCTGACGACCGGAATCGAGCCGCCCTCGCCTGTAATCACCGGCGCTTTACCGAACGCGGACTCGAGCGCCCTGCGCGCCGCGTCGAAGATGGGGCCCTTCAGCGTGGCCTTCCACGCGCGGCCACCGTGCAGATGTTCGCACGTCACCGTCACTCCCTTCGGCGCCACCCGCGCGACGTGCGCCTGCATCAGCCGCTCGATCTCCTGCGGCTGCTGGTCGGGAACCAGGCGGCAGCTCACTTTCGCCATCGCGTGCGCCGGCAGCACGGTCTTGGCGCCCTCGCCGGTGTAGCCGCTGAGGAGTCCGTTCACCTCGCACGTCGGCCGCGTCCACAGCTTCTCCAGCGTCGTGTAGCCCGCCTCGCCGCCGAGTGCCGTCGCGCCCACTTCCTTGAGAAAGGCGGCGTCGTCCGCCGGCAGGGCGCGCATCTGCTCGCGTATCTCCGGCTCCCACTCGCGGACGGCATCGTAGAAGCCGTCGATGGCCACTCGCCCCCTGGCGTCGTGGAACGTCGCGATGATCTTCGCGAGCGCGGTCGCCGGATTGACGACGGCGCCGCCGTACATGCCGGAGTGCAGGTCGCTCGCCGGCCCCTGCACGTTGATCTCGAAGTACGCCAGTCCGCGCAGCGACGAGAGGATCGACGGCTGCCCCGCCGCGTACATGGTCGAATCGGAGATCACTACCGCGTCCGCCTTCAGCAAGTCGCGCTGCTTGTTCACGAATTCGGCGAGGTTCTCGCTCCCGATCTCCTCCTCGCCCTCGATGAGGAAGACCATGTTCACGGGCAGCTTGCCGCGCGTCTTCAGGTGCGCCTCCACCGCCTTGATGTGCAGGAAGAACTGGCCTTTGTCGTCCACCGAGCCGCGCGCGAAGATCTTGCCGTCCCGGATCGTCGGCTCGAACGGCGGCGACGTCCACAGCTCGAGCGGCTCCGGCGGCTGCACGTCGTAGTGGCCGTAAACGAGTACCGTCGGCGCGCCGGGAGCCTTTCTCCACTCGCCGACGACGATCGGATGACCCTTCGTCTGATGGATCTTCGTCTCGAAGCCGAGCTCGCTGAGCGAGTCCCGCACCCACTCGGCCGTCCGCGTCATGTCGCCCTTGTGCTCGGACCGCGCGCTGACGCTTGGAATCCTCAGCAGGTCGAACAGCTCGTCGCGAATCCTCGCGTCGTTGTCATCCAGATAACGAGTCAGATCTTCAGACACGGAGCATCCCTTCCGGCGGACCGGATCAGCGTGAATGGTGCGGCACGGCGACGATCCCAGCCGCGAAGCCGGCGAACACCGCCATGAGCGAGAGCGCGACACTGGCCGCGACGTACAACGCGGCCCTCGCGTACTCTCCGCCCTCGAACAGCCCCAGCGTCTCCGTGGTAAACGCGGAGAACGTGGTGAACCCGCCGCAGAAGCCGACGATCAGCGCCGCGCGAAGCATCGGGTGGGTCTGGACGTTCATGAAATAGCGCAGCAGAAACCCGGCGAGGAACGATCCCGAGACATTGACCATCAGAGTCCCCACGGGGAACGCCATCCCGGCCGTGCGTTGAACCACTCCGCCGAGCAGATATCTCGTGACTGATCCGACGGCGCCGCCCAGGGCTATCATTGCCAGCATCCATACAAGTTATTACGGCGTGTCGTTCTCGGCGATGCCGGGGCCAAACTACGGAGAGCGTTGTGCGTTCACCGTCGTTCCGTTGCGCGTCAGGCCGTGGCTGCGGTGGGCCTCTTGGCGGGGTTCTCCCCCCGCTCTCACGTCCTTACGCAGAACGCTTTAACGGTAAACGCACAACGCTCTCCTCCCTTCCATCCCGTCGGTTTCCGCTGGTCGGAATTATGCAAAGCTTCCAAACGCAATGCCCAATCTCCTAATAAACGAATCCAGCCCCTACCTCCTCCAGCACGCCGACAACCCCGTCGACTGGCACCCCTGGTCCGCCGACGCGCTCGAGCGCGCGAGGCGCGAGGACAAGCCCATCCTGCTGAGCATCGGCTACGCCGCGTGCCACTGGTGCCATGTCATGGCGCACGAGTCCTTCGAGGACGAAGCCACCGCGGCCCTGATGAACGAGCACTTCGTCAACATCAAGGTGGATCGTGAGGAGCGGCCCGATCTGGACAGCATCTACATGCAGGCCGTGCAGGCGATGACCGGGCACGGCGGCTGGCCGATGACTGTGTTCCTCACGCCCGAGGGCGAGCCGTTCTATGGCGGCACATACTTCTCGCCGACCGACCGGCACGGCATGCCGTCCTTCACCAAGGTGCTCGAGTCGGTCGCGCGCGCATACAGCGAGCACCGCGACGACGTGAACAGGAGCGCCGCGCAGCTCCGCCAGATCTACCAGCCTTCCCCGGCATCCGCCGGCGCGGGCGAGCTCACGGACCGGATGCTCGAGCTCGCGTACCGCAACATCGCCCAGCGGTACGACGCCGCACGCGGCGGCTTCGACTCGGCCCCGAAGTTTCCCCAGGCGATGGCGCTCGATTTTCTCCTGCGGCACGGGGCGCGGACGGACAGCCGCCACGCGACCGACATCGCGCTCAATTCGTTCCGCCGGATGGCGCGCGGCGGAATCTACGATCAGATCGGCGGCGGCTTTGCGCGCTACTCCGTGGACGACGAGTGGCTGGTGCCGCACTTCGAGAAGATGCTGTACGACAACGCGCTGCTCCTCCGCCTCGGCGTCCACCTGTGGCAGGCGACCGGCGACGAGGAAGTGAAGCGCGTGACGCTCGACACCATCACGTGGGTCGAGCGAGAGATGACATCGCCGGAAGGCGGCTTCTATTCCTCGCTGGACGCCGACAGCGAGGGACACGAGGGAAAGTTCTACGTCTGGAGCGAAGCGGAGCTCGATGGGCTCCTGGGCGACGACTCGGCGCTAATGAAGTCGTATCACGGCGTGACCCCCGGCGGAAACTTCGAGGGAGCGAACATTCTGTTCGTGGCCTCGGAGCCCGCCGTTTTCGCGGCGCGACTCGGCGCGACGGCGACCGAACTGGCCGAGGCGATCGAGGGCGCGAAGACGATGCTGTATGAAGCGCGCTCGCGCCGTGTCTGGCCGGGCCGCGACGAGAAGATTCTCGCGGGATGGAACGGTCTCATGCTGCGCGCGGTAGCGGAGGCCGCCCGCGCCTTCGATAACGAGCGGTTCCGCGCGATGGCGTTGAAAAACGCCGCGCTGCTGCATCGAGAGATGGTTCGCGACGGGCGGGTGCTGCGCTCCCGCAAGGACGGCGTCAGCCGCATCCCGGGCTTTCTGGAGGATCACGCCGCGGTCGCACTCGGCTTCATCTCCGTTTACGAGCTGACGTTCGACGAGCAGTGGATCGACCGGGCGCTGGAGATCTCCGCCGCGATCACCGGCCAATTCTGGGACGAGGAGTCCCGCGTGTTCTTCGACACGGCCCGCGACGCCGAGAAGCTGATCACGCGTCCGCGCGACGTCGCCGACAACGCAGTGCCGGCGGGCAGCTCGCTCGCCGCGGAGCTTTGCCTCCGCATCTCCGAGCTGACGAGCGACGAGACATATCGCAAGCGCGCCGAGCGCGTCCTCCGCCCGCTCGCCACGTCCATGAGCAGGCACGCGATAGCGTTCGGGCACTTGCTGGGCGTCGCCGACATGCTGGCGCGCGGCGGCGTGCAGGTCGCCATCGCCGGCGATCCGGCCGGCGACGATTTCAGGCAGCTCGTGCGCGCTGCCGCGGGCACGTACGTGCCCGCGCTGGTTCTCGCCGGTGGCGATCCGGCCCGGGCGGGCAAAGTGGCACTGCTGCGTGGACGGGATGCCGCGGGAGGGGCCACGGCGTACGTCTGCCGCGGCTTTACCTGCAACCTTCCGACGCGGGATCCGGCGCAGCTGACGGAGCAGCTCCGGGACGCGGCCCGCGCCCCTGTCCCGACTCCGTCGGGCGGGTAGCTTTAGCTCCCCGGGACTCGCGCCACCGGGCGCGCCCGCTTCCACGGAGAGATCATGGACCAACCGCGCTGGATCCCGCAGGTGTACGGCTACACGGTGTGTCTCATCGCCGTCATCACCATACTCATCTCGCTGAACAGCGTCGTGAACAACGTGTTCGAGTTCGCGGAGCCGGAGATGTCCCGGGAGGTCACCGGTGAGTTCGGCGGGCGCTCGCTCGAGGCCTGCAGGCAGCGCTGGATGCGCACCAGCAGCTCGATTCGTCCTGACGCTCCGTCCGCCGCCGCCCCCGACATTCCCGCGGACAGCGTGCTCATGGCGCTCTGTGCCGAAGAACGCGCGGAGCGCATCGCCGCCGTGCGCCACCGGGCGCTGCGCTCGCTGGTGACGTCGACGTTGATGCTGCTGGTGGCCGGCGTGCTGTTCGCGGTGCACTGGCGTTGGCTGCGCGGCTCCCGCACAGCGATGGCGTGACGTCCGCGGCTGAGCGTGAGACACGCGCCGCGCCCGCTCCGGGCGGGCGCGCGTCTTTCGGAAGCGGGCTGTTCGCGGGAGCCGTGCACGACGAGCTGCTCTTCCCGTATCCGGACCCGTTGGACGTCCGCGATCCGGGAGAAGCGGAGACCGTCAGGCGTCTAGTCGACAGACTGCGGGAGTTGCGCGCTGATCTCATAGATCCGGCGAAGTTCGACGAGGAAGAGACGATCGGCGATGACGTCGTCGCTGCGCTCGCGGACTCCGGCTTTCTCGCGCTCACGATTCCACGCGAGTACGGTGGCCTCGGCCTTTCCGCCACCGCGTACGCGCGCGTCTTCGAGGCGATCTCGCTCGCCGACGCGTCGACGGCTGTCCTCGTCGGCGTGCACTGCGGACTGGGATCGAAGGCAATCGTTCTCTACGGCACGGAGGAGCAGAAGCGCCGTTATCTCCCCCCGCTCGCGCGGGGAGAGATGCTGGCCGCGTACGCGTTGACCGAGCCCGAGATCGGGTCCGACGCGCAGCACATCCGCTCGAGCGCGCGGCTCGCCACGGACGGCTCCGAGTGGATTCTCGACGGCCACAAGATCTGGATTGGCAACGCGCACAAGGCCGGTGTGATCGTCACCTTCGCGCAGACTCCGGTACGGCGAAAGGGCCTCACCGAGCAACGCCCGACGGCGTTCATCATCCGGCCCGACATGCCGGGCTTCGAGATCATCGGGACCGTCCGCAAGCTGGGAGTACGCGGCTCGACGCAAGCCGAGCTGATATACAGGGACATGCGGGTTCCCGCGGATCACGTGTTGGGCAGCGTCGGCCGGGGCTTCAGCGTCGCGGTGAACGTGCTCAACGCCGGCCGCCTCACTCTGCTCGCCGGCTGCACCGGCGGCGCCAAGGGAGCGCTCGGCGAGATGGCGCGGTACGCCGAGCAGCGCGAGCAGTTCGGCCACCCGCTCGCGCACTTCGAGATCACGCAGCGGAAGATGTCGCAGCTCGCCTCCGAGATTTACGCCGCGGACGCCATGTTCGGTATCCTCGCGTCGCTCGCCGACCGTCCCGACGCCGAGAGCTCGCTGGAGTCGGCGTGCGCGAAGGTGTTCGCCAGCGACCTGGTGTGGCGCGCCACCGACGAGTTGGTGCAGGTCGCGGGCGGCCGCGGCTACGTGAAGCCGTACCCCTACGAGCGGATGCTGCGCGCGACTCGCGCATCAACCGGATCTTCGAGGGCGCCAACGAAGTGCTGCGGCTGTTCATCGCCCTGAACGGAGTGGAGGGACCGGCCGGCCGGCTCAAGGAGCTGGGAGTCGCGCTCAAGCGGCCGATGCGCAACCTCGGTCTATTGAGCGGCTACGCCGCCGCCCGCGTACGCGGCGCGCTCGGCGCGACCTCCACGCTCGACGTCGATCTCCATCCGCGCCTCGCGGACGACAAGCGCTACTTCGAGAAGCACGTCGCCGAGCTAAAGTCCGCCGCCGAGCGCGCCATCATGCGGCACAAGACGGAGCTGCTCGACCGGCAGCTCTTGCTCGAGCGGCTCGCCAACATGGCGATCGAGCTGTTCGGCAGAGCCGCGACCATCTCCCGCACGCAGCGGCTGCTCGCGGATGGAGACGAGACGAGCCACGCCGAGGTGCTCGCGCTGTGCGACCTGTTCTGCGTGCTGTCTGGCCGCCGCTTCCGCGCCGCGCGCAACGCCCTGGACAACAGCGAGGACGCGGTGGACGACGCGCGCCGTACCGCAGCCGCGGCCGTGCGCGCGTCGGGAGGCTACTTCGTCACGGACTCGATACTCGACACACCAGAGATGTGAGCAGCAGACGGCTCCCGATCGTCCGGAGGGCCGTGTTAGCGAAGCGTAGGCCCGCCGGACGATTGGGAGCCGTCTGCTGCCGGTCGAGCTAGGTGAAGTCGAGCGCCAGGTCCAGCGAAGGTGCGGAGTGCGTGAGCGCGCCGACCGAGATCCAATCCACGCCGGTCATGGCGATCGCCCGAACGTTGGTCAGGTTGATTCCGCCGGACGCCTCGACGATGGCGCGCCCGTCCACCAGCTCCACGCAGCGCCGGATCTCGTCGACCTTCATGTTGTCGAGCAGAACGATGTCCGCGCCGGCCTCGACGGCCGCGCGCACCTGAGCGATCCTGTCGCACTCGACTTCGACCTTGGTGCCGCGCGGCGCGAGCTCGCGCGTCCGCCGAATCGCCAGCTCCAGATCTCCATCGAGGGCGCGGAGGTGATTGTCCTTGATCAGGATCGCGGTGGAGAGGTCCAGCCGGTGATTGGTGCCGCCGCCCGCGCGCACCGCGTATTTCTCCAGACTCCGCCAGCCGGGAGTCGTCTTTCTCGTGTCCAGTATCTTCGCGCCCGTGCCGTGCACCGCCGCGACGAACTTGGCGGTGAGCGTCGCTATCCCCGACAGGCGCTGGAGAAAGTTCAGCGCGACGCGCTCGGCCGACAGCAGTCCACGCGCGCTGCCGCTCAGCACGACGAAAACGGATCCGGGAGCCACCTTGCGTCCGTCCTCGCCATCGACCCGTACCGTGACCCGCGGATTCAGCTGCCGGAACGCTTCGACGGCAAGCGGCAGCCCCGCGATCACGCCCGCCTTCCTGGCGACCAGGCGGCAGTGCGCCCGCCGGTCCGACACCACCGTCGCGATCGTCGTTATGTCGTCGAACGCGCCGTCCTCCTCCAGCGCGGCACGCACGAGCTTGGTCGTCTCCCGCCGGTTGAGGGGAAACATCACCCCCTCATCGGGTCTCGTGATCTTCCTACGCTGCGGCTGGCTGCGGCGCGGTGGGCTCATGCCGGATCAGCCGCGCAAGAGTCGTGCGCCGATTATTCGCCCGGATCCGGGGACGTCGGCACCGGCGACAGGGCCGTCTGTCCGCCGATCGCGATCATGCGCTCAATCGCCTTGCGCGCGCGCGCGGCTACGTGGGGCGGCACCGTGATCTCGTGCTGCATCTCCTGCAGCGCCAGAAACACCTTCGGCAGCGTCGTGACCTTCATGTACGCGCACACCGCCCGCTCGTTCGCCGCGAAGAATGTCTTGGTCGGATTCTCCCGCCGCAGCCGGTACAGAATTCCGACCTCGGTCGCGACGATGAACTCGTCCACCGGCGATTGCGACGGCCGGCGGATCATCCCTTCGGTCGAGAGTATCTGCATTCCCTCGGGGCTGACCGCGCCGGCCGACACCGCCTCGACGACGCTCGACGCGCAGCCGCACTCGGGGTGAATCAGAAATTCGGCGCCGGGGTGCGCCGCCCGCGTGAGGTTGATGTGCTCGGGGTCGATCCCCGCGTGCACGTGGCATTCGCCCATCCAGACGTGGATGTTCTCGCGTCCCGACACCCGCCGCACGTGCGCTCCCAGAAACATGTCCGGCAGGAAGAGGATGTCCTTTTCCGCGGGGATGGAGTTGATCACCTCCACCGCGTTGCCAGACGTGCAACAGTAATCGCTCTCCGCCTTCACTTCGGCGGACGTGTTGACGTACGACACAACCACCGCGCCCGGATGCTCCGCCTTCCACGCGCGCAGCTGCTCGGCGTCGATGCTCGCCGCGAGCGAGCACCCCGCGGCGAGATCCGGCAGCAGCACCGTCTTGTCCGGCGACAGTATCTTGGCCGTCTCGGCCATGAAGTGCACGCCGCAGAACACGATCACATCGGCTTCGGTTCGCGCGGCCTCGCGGCTCAGCCCCAGCGAGTCGCCGACGTAATCGGCTACGTCCTGGACTTCGGAGCGCTCGTAGTTGTGCGCAAGTATCACCGCGTTCCGGGCGCGCGCGAGCTCCTTGATCTCCGCCTGCAGCGCCGCGACGTCCTGCTCCGCAATCACTACCATATGATGTGCTTCCCCCGCCACTTCTGCTTGGGCCGGGGGAAGTCGCTGCGGAAATGGCCGCCGCGCGATTCTCTTCTCTGCATCGCCGCCCCCGCTATCAGTCGTCCCGTCGCGATCAGGTTGGCCTCCTCGGTGGCTCCGGCAGGCAGCCGTGACTCGATCGCGTCGAGCGTCTCGAGACATTTCTTCAATCCCCGGCCGGACCGGTAGATTCCCGCCTTCTCCCACATCACCCGCCGCACGTCGTCGGCCGCCACCTGCGCGGCGCCGCGATCGCGAAGCTGCGGAGCCTTCCAGTCCGACTTCCTCGGCACCCGGCTCAATCGCTCCGTCTTTATCATATCGCGCGCGACGCGTTCGGCGAATACCAACCCCTCCAGCAGCGAGTTGGAGGCCAGCCGGTTGGCCCCGTGCACGCCCGTGCTGGACACCTCGCCGCACGCATACAGCCGCGGCAGGCTGGAGCAGCCGGCGAGATCGGTGACGATCCCGCCCATCATGTAATGCGCGGCCGGAGTCACCGGAATGAGCTCGTCGCGCGGGTCGATGCCCCGCGCGTGACAGAGAGCGAAGATGCCGGGGAAGCGATTCTCGAACGACTTTCCGAGGCGGCGCGCGTCGAGCCAGACCCTGCTCCCCTCCGATTGCTGCAGGAAGATCTCGCGCGCCACTATGTCGCGCGGCGCCAGCTCAGCCAGGCGATGCCGCCGCGTCATGAACCGCTGGCCCTTGTCGTTGACCAGTGTCGCGCCTTCGCCGCGCACGGCTTCCGAGATCAGCGAGAGTGGGTTCTCCGGCGTGTCGAGCGCCGTCGGGTGGAACTGCACGAACTCCATGTCGGCCAGCTTCACCCCCGCGCGCCGCGCGATCGCGTAGCCGTCGCCCGTCGCGACGACCGGATTGGTCGTATACCGGAAGACCTGGCCGCAGCCGCCGGTCGCCAGCACCGTTACGTCGGCGATGATCTCGACGGGCCGTCCCGCCAGGGTCGCCCTAACTCCCGCGCACACTCCCGCGTGCACGATCAGGTCGAGCACTCGCGTCTTCTCGAGCACTTCTATCTGCGGGCTGTTCTGGACGCGGTCGATCAGCGTTCGTACGACTTCGGCGCCCGTCTGGTCGCCGTGAGCGTGCACGATCCGGTGGCGCGAATGGGCGGCTTCCTTCCCGAGCCGGAGCTTTCCGGTCGGGCCGACGTCGAAGTCTGCGCCCGCGACTTGCAGCTCACGCACGCGCTCGGGGCCCTCGGCCACGAGCACGTCCACCGCGCGCGCGTCGCACAGCGCCGCTCCGGCCGCGAGCGTGTCCTTGCGGTGAAGCTTGGTGGAGTCCCCGGCGCCGAGCGCGGCGGCAATCCCGCCCTGGGCGTACGCGGTCGCGCTGTCGAACAGGGACCGCTTGGTGAGAACCATCACTTCGCCGCCGTCCACTTCGCTGGCCCGCCACGCGGCGTGCAGCCCGGCCACGCCGCTGCCGACCACGAGAAAGCGCGTTCTGATCCGGTCGACGGGCATGCTGGAATCTACAGCGCGTGTGGTCGTCAACTGCGGGGATCAGGGCGACCAGGGGCGCGCGCGTGTGGTATCCCGGGGCCTGAGGAGCGTACGCACGGCAGGGCTCTCCTCAGCGGCGTGTTAGCGAGCGCTGTTTGCGAGCGTAGCCGCAGAGGAGAGCCCTGTCGGACGTACGCTCCGCGCCCGGAGACCCGCGCCCACGGGCCCCGCGCGCACTTGCTCCCCGCCGTTACGCGCACGAAACTTACCCACCCATGCGCAAGCTTCTGATCACCGTCGCGGGCCTGCTCGCCGTCCACGCCGCGTTCCTGGTGCTCAGCCCGCGCGGTACCGAAGCGGTCGCCGACGCCGGCGCGACCAGGGTCGGGATCGTACTCGACGTCGGCGGACGCGGCGACAAGTCGTTCAACGACGGCGCGTACGAGGGCGCCGACAGCGCCATTAAACAGCTCGGCGCCGACGTGCGATTCATCGAGCCCGGCGAGGGCGCCGACCGCGAGGCGGGGCTGCGCCTGCTCGCCGCCGAAAGGATGGACCTGATCATGGGAATCGGGTTCATCTTCACCGACGATCTCATCGTGTTGTCGCGGGAATACCCCGACAGCCGATTCGCCGGAGTCGACTTCGCGGTCGCCACCGACGCAGCCGGGAACGTCATTCCGCCGCCGCCCAACGTCGCCGCGCTCAAGTTCCGCGAGGAAGAAGGATCGTTTCTCGTCGGCGCGCTCGCGGCACTCGTGGGCAACTCCAAGCGGGTCGGGTTCATCGGCGGAATGGACATTCCGCTCATCCACAAGTTCGAGGCCGGCTATCGCGCGGGCGTGAAGCACGTCTGTCCGGATTGCACGGTGATCGCGCAGTACGCCGGCGTCACCCCGGACGCGTTCGCGAATCCCGGCCGCGGTAAGGAGCTCGCGCTCGCGCAGTACCAGTCCGGCGTCAACGTCATCTTCCACGCGTCGGGCGCGACCGGCGGAGGATTGTTCGAGGCCGCGCGCGCAACGGGCAAGCTCGCGATCGGCGTAGATGCCGATCAATCGGCCGAAGCACCGGGAAGAGTGCTGACCTCGATGATCAAAGGGGTGAACGCGGCGGTGTACGACGCCATCGCGCGCGTCGAGAACGGAACCTTCAAGGGCGGCGTGTACTCCTTCGGCCTCGCCGAGGGCGGCGTTGGCTACGTGTATGACGAGAACAACCGCGCGCTCATTCCCGACGCGCCGCGCCGGCGCGTGGAGCAGCTCAAGGCCGACATCATCGCGGGCAGGATCAAGGTGCCGTCCACGCGATGAGCGCGCATCCGATCAGGATGGCCGCGATCGACAAGTCGTTCGGTCCCGTCCGCGCCAACCGCGCCGCTTCGCTCGACGTCGCGCCGGGAGAGATCCACGCGCTGGTCGGTGAGAACGGCGCGGGCAAGTCCACCCTCATGAAGATCCTCGGCGGGCTGATCAAGCCCGACGCCGGCACGGTGGAAGTGAACGGCCGCGACGTCACGGCGTGGTCCACCACGGACGCGATCGCCGCGGGCGTCGGAGTCGTGCACCAGCATTTCATGCTCGTGCCCACGCTGACGGTCGCCGAGAACGTCGTGCTGGGGACCGAGCCGAGACGGGGCGTGATGTTCGATCGAGCGCGCGCACTCGCCGACGTGACCGCGCTGATCCAGAGGACTGGACTCATCGTTCCCGCGGACCGGCGGGTCGCGGAGCTGTCGGTGGGCGAAGCGCAGCGCGTCGAGATCCTCAAGACCCTGTATCGCGGCGCGAAGATTCTCATTCTCGACGAGCCGACCGCTGTCCTGTCTCCGCCGGACGTGCAAGAGCTGTGGACCGTCCTCCGAAAGCTGCGCGACGAAGGCGGCACGATCGTGCTGATCACGCACCGCCTGGATGAAGTCATCGACATCTCCGAGACGGTCACGGTCATGCGCGCCGGCGCGACAGTCGGGCGCATGAAGACGTCCGAGACGACGCCAGCCGAGATCGCCAAGGCGATGGTCGGACGCGACGTCGTGCTCTCCGCGCCTATTCGCGAAGCGATCGGGGAAGCGGCCGCCACGACCGAGCACGCGATCGCGCCTACGGGTGCCCCGGTGCTCGAGGTCACTGATCTCGCCGTGAATGACTCGCGCCGCGTGCGCGTCGTGGACGGCATCACGTTCGCCATCCGTCCGGGCGAGATCCTCGGCATCGCCGGCGTCGAAGGGAACGGGCAGACCGAGCTCGTCGAAGCGATCGCGGGCCTCCGCGACATTCTCGGCGGGTCCATCTCGGTCTCCGGCCGCGACATCACCCATGCGACGGTGAAAGAGCGACGCGAGGCCGGCATAGCGCACGTGCCTGAAGACCGGCACAGGCGCGGGCTCATCCTCGAGTACTCGATCGCGGAGAACCTGGTGCTCGGCGCGCAGGAGGAGTTTTCACGATACGGCTCGCTCGACAGCTCCCGGATCGAGGAGCATGCGCGGGAGCAGATCGGCAAGTTCGACGTCCGACCGCCAAACCCGGCACCGGCGGCGCGGACGCTGTCGGGCGGAAACCAGCAAAAGGTCGTTATCGCAAGAGAGATGGGACGATCGTTCACTGTGCTGCTCGCGGCGCAGCCCACGCGTGGTGTGGACGTCGGGGCGATCGAGTTCATCCATCGGCAGATCCGGGAAGCGCGCGACGCCGGCAAGGCGATCCTGCTCGTGTCCGCGGAGCTGAACGAAGTCCTGGCGTTGTCCGACAAGGTCGCCGTGATGTACCGCGGCAGGTTCGCGGTCACGCTCCCGGCGTACGAGGCGACGCCCGAAGTGCTCGGCCCCTACATGACCGGCGGCGGAAGCCGCGACGCGGCATGAGCGAGTCCTTGCTCCGTCGCGCCGAGGAGGCGCTGCTTCCGCCGATCGTCGCGCTACTCGTCGCCCTCATCCTCGGCGACATCCTGATCCTGCTCTTTCACGAGTCGCCCGCGCACGTGTACGGCCGCATGATCGAGGGAGCGTGGGGAAACCCGTACGGCTTCGCGCAGGTGTTGTACAAGACGACGACACTGACGTTCGCGGGGCTCGCGATCGCGCTGGCGCTGCGCGCCGGGCTGTTCAACATCGGCGCGGAAGGACAGCTCGCGGCCGGCGCGTTCGGTGCCGCGCTAATGGGGATCATCTTGCCGGCCGGTACGCCGGGAGTGCTGGCGGTTCCGCTCTGTCTGCTCGCCGCCGCCGCCGCGGGATTGTTGGCCGGCGGAGTTCCCGGAGTCCTCAAGACGAAGTTCGGGGCGCACGAAGTGATCGTGACGATCATGCTGAACTTCATCATTCTGGCGCTGCTCAACTGGCTGCTCGTCGAGCACTTCCGCGTCGAGGAGACGCTGCACACGGCGGAGATCAACGCCGGCGCGGTGCCGAGGCTCAGCGAGTTCATCCCCGGCTTCCACGGGTCCGCGGCCAACGTCACGTTCCTGTTCGCGATGGCCGCCGCGGTGTGGTGCTGGTGGTACCTGTTCCGCACGCCGGGCGGCTACGCGCTGCGCGCGACCGGGCTCCAGGCGGAAGCCGCCGAGTACAGCGGCATCCGCGTCGGCCGCGTGTGGATCAAGGCGATGGCGCTCGGCGGCATGCTCGCCGCGCTCGGCGGCACCAACTTCGTACTCGGCTACAAGCACTATTACGAGGACGGCTTCACCGGCGGATCGGGCTTCCTCGCGATCGCCGTCGCCATCGTCGGCCGCAACCATCCCTTCGGCGTCGTGCTGGCGGCGTTCTTCTTCGCGACGCTGTCGCAGGGCGGGCTCGCGATTCACGCGCTGGTGCCCAAGCAGATGGTCGAGGTGCTCCAGGGAATCGTGATCCTCGCCATGGCGGCAGCCGTTCCCGAAGTGCAGCGAGCGTTGCGCGGAGTGCGAAGCGCGCGGGGAGCAACGACTTGAACCCGTTCGATTTCATCACGCAGACGCTGCGGATCGCCGTGCCGTACCTGTTCGCTGCCAGCGGCGGACTGGTCGCCGAGCGCGCGGGGATCGTGAGTCTCACTCTCGAGGGATTCATGCTGAGCGGCGCGTTCACCGCGACGCTCGGCAGCTATTACTCTGGCAGTCCGGTGATCGGCGTGCTCGCGGGAGCGGCGGGTGGATTGCTGTTCGGACTGCTCCACGGGATCGCCACCGTTCGCTTCCGCGCCGATCAGGTGGTATCGGGAATCGCGGTCAACCTGCTCGTGATCGGCCTGACGCAGGTGATTCTGATGCTGCTGTTCGACAGCTCGTCGAACTCGCCGCGCGTGGAAGGGTTCCAGGCGGGGCTGTCGGGCTTCGGCGACCCGCTGGTGTGGCTGGGGCTCGCGTCGGTGCCGGTGGTCGCCTTTCTATTGTATAGGACGCCGTTCGGCCTTCGGGTGCAGGCTGCGGGCGAGCATCCGGAAGCGGCCGCGAGCGTCGGGATCAACGTCCGATTCATCCGCTACGTAGCGGTGGCCATATCCGGTGTGCTCGCGGGTCTCGGCGGCGTGTATCTCGCGCTCGATCAGCACCAGTTCACCAACAACATGACCGCGGGCCGCGGCTTCATCGCGATCGCCGCCGTGATCTTCGGCCGCTGGGATCCGTGGCGCGCGGGCGCCGCGTGCCTGCTCTTCGCCGCCGCGGAGACCACGCAGATCCAGCTCCAGGGCGTCGCCGGGATTCCGTCGCAGTTCATCGGAATGATCCCGTACCTCCTCACGATCGTCGCGCTCGCCGGCCTCGTCGGCCGCGCCGTCGCCCCCGCCGCGCTGGGGCGCGCGGAGGACTGATCAGTCATGACCAGGCTTTCCGCCGTGCCCGCGCGCTGGCGCGCGGGCTATCGCGGCCCGTGCTGAGTGAGGCGCTCGGTGCTCGCAGGGACAATCGCTCCCGCAGGGCGCGTCTTAGCGAGCGACGCGCGAAGCGCGGAGCTAGCGTAGCGCCCGAAGGGAGCGATTGTCCCTGAGACGCACGAGCGCCGACCCGCACCAATGAGCCAGACAGTTCGCGGCCGTTTCACCGGAGCTACGCGCGGAAAGCTGTTCATACTGATCGTCACGAACTTCGTGGACATGGTGGGATTGCTGATGATCCTGCCATTGCTCCCGTACTACGCCGACGAGCTCGGCGGCGGCGGGATGGAAGTCGCGCTACTAGTGTCGTCGTTCACGGCCGCGCAGCTGATCAGCGCTCCGCTGTGGGGTCGCTTCTCCGACAAGCACGGACGGAAACCGGCATTGCTCGTGGGGCTCGCGTCCGCCGCCATCGCCTACGTCGTGTTCGCGTTCGCCACGTCGCTGTGGCTATTGCTGCTCTCGCGCATCGTGCAAGGCGCCGGCGGCGGGACCGTCGGCGTAATTCAGGCGTACGTCGCCGATTCGACCGAGCCGCAAAATCGCGCGAAGGCGCTGGGCTGGCTTTCCGCGGCGACGAACCTCGGCGTCGCGCTGGGCCCGCCGCTCGGCTCCGCCGCGCTGCTGCTCGGCCGACCGGGCCCGGGACTCGTGGCCGCGACGCTGTGCGTGCTGAACATCGCTTTCGCCGCGCGTTTTCTCAAAGAGTCGCGCGACATGACCGAGGCGTTTGTGAAGCGGCCTGGCGCGTCGCGGCATGCGATCATTCGGGTCATCACGCATTCCGGCGAGCCCGTTCCGCGGCTTATCTGGATTTACGCAATCGCGATGGGCGCGTTCTCCGGAATGACCGCGATCCTCGCGCTCTTTCTGCTGCACGAGTGGGCGGTCGGCCCGGACAAGATCTGGATGGTGTTCACGTACCTCGGCGTGATCTCCGTGATCACGCGCGCGGGAATACTCGGAACGCTCGTGGATCGGTTCGGCGAGGTGCGGCTGTCGCGTATCGGCCTGGTGTTGCTCGCGATCGGACTCGGCTCGATTCCATTCGCGGGACATTACCTGTTGCTCGCGCTCGCGATCGCGCTCGTGCCCCTCGGGACGGCGTTCACGTTCCCGTGCGTGACGTCGCTGCTCTCGAGGTTGATTCCGAGCAACGAGCGCGGGTTGTACATGGGGGTGCAGCAAACGTTCGGGGGCCTGGCGCGCGTCATCGTCCCGTTGTGGGCCGGTTTTGCCTACGACCAGCTCGGCCACGGCGTGCCGTTTTACACCTCCGCCATATTGATCGGTGGAACGATCTTTCTCGGCTTGGGCATCGACGCCGGCGGCGGGAAGCAAGTCGCCGGCTCGCCCGCGGCCGAGCCGGTCGCGTGAGACCGCGCCCCGGCTCTTTTTAGCAACGGGATCGGCCGATGAATTCGATAGCGCGGTGGCCGAATGGCACGCGCCTAGCCTCGCTGGAGCGGGTTCAGCCGCGACCCGGAGCGCGCCCCGAGCCCGTGATCAATCGCACACCGCGCTGGTAGGTGAAATACGCGTATGCCCATTCGATCAGCACCGTGATTCGATTGCGGAATCCGATCAGGTACATGATGTGAACCGTCAGCCATAGCCACCAGGCCAACCGGCCGCCGAAGCGAAAGCGGCCGAAATCGGCAACGGCTTTGTGCCGCCCGATCGTCGCGACATCGCCCTTGTTGAAGTAGTCGAACGGAACCCGAGGCTTCCCCGCGAAGGTGCGCGCGATGTTGCGTCCCGCCGATCTGCCCTGCTGCATCGCCGCCGGCGCGACGCCTGGCACGACGCGACCGCCGCACACCACGTGCGCGGCGTCGCCGATCACGAACAGCTCAGGGTGCCCGGGCACCGTGAGGTCCGGCTCGACCAGCACGCGGCCCGCCTTGTCGAGCGGCGCGCCGAGCAGCTTCGTGAGGGGAGAAATCTCGTTCCCGGCCGCCCAGAAGACAGTGCGTGTGGGGATCGTCTCGTCGCCGACGCACACTCGATCGTCATGGACTTCGGTCACGAAGGCATTCAGCCTTACCTCTACTCCCAGCCGTTCGAGGTCCCGCCTCGCGCGCTCGGACAGCGATTCGGGATACGCCGGCAGCACGCGGTCGCCGGCCTCGAGCAGGACGACACGCGTTAGCCGAGTGTCTATCCGCCGGAAGTCGCGGCGGAGGGCCTTGTGCGCAATGTCCGGAATGGCGCCCGCAAGCTCCACGCCCGTCGGCCCAGCGCCGACGATCACGATCGTCTGGTAGGCGGCGCGCTCCGCCTCATCGTCGGACAGCTCGGCACGCTCGAAGGACAGCAGGAACCTGCGCCGCAGCTCGGCCGCGTCCTCCACCGACTTGAGGCCGGGCGCCAGTGATTCCCACTCCGGGTGCGCGAAGTACGAGTGCCGACCCCCCGGCGCGAGCACGAGATAGTCGTACGTGATCGACCGCCGCGCGGCGTCGAGCGCGATCGTCCGCGAATCCACGTCGATCCCGACGACCTCCCCCAGCATCACGAACACGTTCCGCTGCTTTCGCAGCACCCAACGGATGGGCGCGGTGATGTCGCCCGGCGAGAGCGACGCGGTCGCGACCTGATACAGCAGGGGTTGAAAGAGGTGATGATTAGTGCGGTCCACCAGCGTGATCTGGACCGGCGCGTCGCGGAGCGCGCGGGCCGCGTGCAATCCGGCGAATCCTCCGCCCACGATCACCACGTGCGGCCGCCGCGGCGCCGGGTGCGCGACGGGAATGGTCACAGGTGACGTCACGCGTACTGCTCCTCGACGGTCCTCGCGCCTATCGCCATGGCGAGAACCAGCAGAATCAGTAGGACGCTATACGCAGCCGCGGTGCCGAACGCGAGCGCGCGCAGCTGCGCGAGGATCTCGATCGAGATCGGGCGGTTGGCGTGGGTGTACAGCACGATGCTCGCGACGAACTCGCCGACCGCCGTCACCGCGGCGAGCAGCCCGCCGGCTATGAGTCCCGGACGCGCGGCGGGGATCACGACCTTTCGCATAGTCAGCCACCACGACGCTCCCAGCCCCCGCGCCGCGTCTTCGAGAGCCGGATCGAGCTGCCTGAGCGAGCTCTCCGCGGCGGTCGCGACCAGCGGGATGTTGCGGATGAAGTACGCGAGCGGGAGGATCCAGAATGTTCCGACCAGGACGATCCGGCCGGTCGAGAGATCGTTGACGTTGAACGTGGCCGCAAGGCCGAGCGCGATTGCCGTGGCCGGTATCGCCCACGGCAGCGCGACGAGCAGGCCGAGCAGCGGGCGCGCGCTGAAGCGTCGCAGCACGAGCAGGTACGCCGCGACGAAGCACACGACGATGTTCGCCGCCGTGGCGATCAGCGCCATGACGACGCTGTTCGAGATCGGCCGCCAGAGCTGCGCGTCGGTCGCGAGCCGGCGGTAGTTCTCCAGCGTGTACTCGGGCGGAAGTACCTGCGTGGTCCACACCCCGTCGCGCGCGAAGGAAACCAGTATGACCATCAGATGTGGCAGGATCAGCGCGATGACGATGCCCGCTCCCGCGACAGCGAGCAGAACCTGCAATGAGCGCGAGCGAATCACGCGCCTGGTCACGGAGCCTTTCCCCGTGCTGACCACCCTGCGCTTTCGCTGTAGCACGCGGAACAGCGCCAGGGCCGCGATCGCGCTGAGCGCGAGCACTGTGGTCTCGACGTACGCGAGCCCCATCGCTCCGTTCAGCTTGGACGCGAGGATCTGCGTGGACAGCACGCGAATTCCGCCGCCGAACACGTACGGCGCGGAGAACGAGCCGAGCGAGTTCATGAATACGAGCAGCATCGAGCCGGCGATCGCGGGGAGCAGCAGCGGCAGAGTCACTCGGCGGAGCCGGTGGCGCGGCGACGCGCCGAGGCCCGCGGCTGCTTCGTCGAGGCTGCTGTCGAACCTTTCGAGACCCGCGGAGACGAACAGAAAGACGAAGACGTACATCGTGTACGCGTGGACGAACACGATCGCCCAGATCCCCGTCAGTCGCCAAGGCGATTCGTCCATGCCCAACAAGTTCTGCACCCCGCGCGTGACCACCCCGCTCTCGCCGTACAGAAACAGAAACGCGATGACGCCGACGAGCGGCGGCAACGCGGCGGGGAGCGTCGCCACGATTCTCAGTGCGCGCCGGCCGGGGAACTCGAACCGCGTCAGCAGGAACGCGAGCGGCACGCCGATGATCAGCGCGGCAAAGACTGAAGCCACGGAGATGATGAGTGTGCTGTTCAGCGCCTCGCGATCGGCCGGGCTCGCCAGGAACTCGCGCCAGTGCGCCAGCCCGCCCTCGAAACTGCCGAATATCACCGCGGCGTTCGGGTACACCACGGACCAGAGCAGCAGAGCCAGGACGGGAACGGCCAGGAGCCACGTCCCCGTCGTCGGCCGCCTCATGCTAGTCTCCGCACACCGGCACCGGGTTGCCGCGCGATCGCACGCCGACCCGGTCCCCGATGTGCGAGCTGTCGTCGCTGCTCGGCACTTCCACGACGACTTCCGGGGCCAGCTCCACGCGATACACGATCGTCGACCCGGCGAAGCGCCGCGCGAGCACTACTCCGGTCCATGCATCCGCCGAGTCGGCAGCGGCCAGCTCCAGTAGCTCGGGCCGGAGCATCGCGTGCGAGGGCCGGCCGGCGAGCCGGGTGGCGGTACCGGCCACCGGAAACGACAGCGCGTGATCGTGAATCGTGATCGTGGCGCGGCCGTCGCCTATCGTGCACGGCACCAGCGTTCCGCGCCCGATGAAGCGCGCGACTTCGAGCGAAGCCGGATTGTTGTACAGCTGCGCGGGCGTCCCGGTCTGGAGGATGCGCCCCTTGTGCAGTACGGCAATCCGGTCGGCGATGGCGAACGCGTCCTCCTGATCGTGCGTCACCAGCAGCGCGGGCACGTCCGCGCGGCGCAACAGCGCGCTGAGGTCGTCGCGCATAGACTGCCGGAGAATCGGATCGAGGTTCGACAGCGGCTCGTCGAGCAGCAGCGCCCGCGGCTCGATCACCAGCGCGCGCGCGACCGCCACGCGCTGCTGCTCACCGCCGGAGAGCGACTGCACCGGGCGACCCCCCGCGCCGCCGAGTCCGACACCAGTGAGCGCCGCGCGCGCTTTCTCCAGCCGCTCCTTCCTGGGGACGCCGCGGGCTTCGAGTCCGAACGCAATGTTCTGCTCGACGCTCATGTGCGGGAACAGAGCGTAGTGCTGGAACACCATGCCGAACGCGCGCTTCTGCGGAGGGAGCCGGGTAATCTCCCGCTCGCCGATGTGCACGGAGCCGCTGTCGGGGTGCTCGTAACCCGCCGCGATGCGCAGCGTGGTGGTCTTGCCCGACCCGGACGCGCCGACGAGCGCCAGCAACTCCCCGGGGGCGACGTCGAGCGACACGTCGTCCACCGCCGTGTGCGCGCCGAACCGGCGGGTGATGTTGCGAAGCGAGAGCGTGCCGCCGGAGCCGGCTGCGCCGGCCGCTGCATCACGCATGGTCACCTACGGCGCGATTGGTTTCGGATGTTGGCGTCCCAGTACTTCATCCACCGGTCGAGATCGCGCGCGAGGATCTCGCGGTCCATCGGCATCGGCTTGATGCGCGCGTTCGCGTCGCGGATCCAGGCCGGCAGCGAATCCGTGTGCAGATCGGTTCGCGCCGGGATGCGCAGGAATCTCTTCGCCGACTCGAGCAGCACGGGCTCGCTGGTCACGAACTCGTAGTACTCTCGCGCAACCGCGGGCTGATCGGTGCCGCGCACGATCGCGATTGCGTCCACCAGCAACGGCGTGCCGCTCGCGGGAATCACGTAGTCCACGGGGATCCGCGTCCGCTGCTGCAGCGTCGCGATGTCGGGCATGTCCCAGAGCGTGACGATCCCCTCCTGCCGCCCGAGCTTCTGGTACAGGATCGTCGGGTTGAGCACGTACTCGCGTGTGTTCGCGTCCAGCCGCCGCAGCCAGTCGTAACCGGCCTCCTCTGATCCCGTCTGCGCGAGCGAGCGCAGCATGATGGCGCCGAAGATAGCGCGCATCGTCCCGGAAGCCACCGGGTCGCGGATGAGCAGCTTCCCCTTCCACTTCGGATCGAGCACGTCGTCCCAGTCCTGCGGCGCCTCGGCCGCGCTCAGCGCCTCGCTGTTGTAGCCGATCACCTCCGGCGTGAGATACGTGCCGTACCAGAGATGCTGCGGATGCCGAGCTTCGCCGTCCACGGCGGCCGACCAGGTCGGTGTATACGGCTCGAGCAGGTTCTCGCGGGCAGCGCGGTCGAACGCTTCCGCCGGCGCGCCGAACCAGACGTCCGCCTGCGGATTCGCGCCCTCGGCGCGAATCCGGTCGAGCACTTCCTGCGACCCCATGTCCACCCACTGCACGTCCACCGACGGATTGGCTTTCTCGAACTCCGTCTCCATGTAGCCGAGCAGGTCCTTGCCGTGGGGTGAATAGACCGTAAGTACGGTACGTCCATCGCCGGAACACGCCGCTAATGCGAGGCAAAGAACAACAGCTGTTAGCTGTTGGCTGTTGGCTGTTGGCAACAGCGGATATGAGCTGCGGCGTAGGCAGTTACCAAGAGCCAATAGCCAACAGCCAATAGCTCCCCTCATGGCGCCAGCAGATTCACGAACAGGCGCACCGCGCCCGGCACTCCGTCCTCCAGCTGGCGGAACAGCGCGAGCGTCACGTACACGTAGGTTCCGCGGCCCACCGGCGCCACGAGAATGGACGAGTTCACGGGCGGCTCGCCGGGATCGTTCATCGCCAGCATGGTGCGATAGCGTGGGTCGAACTCGTCCGGCATGAACGTCGCGCGCTCCTGCACCCAGCCCTCGAAATCCGCGAGCGTTATCCGATTCGGGTAGGTCAGCTCGCGCGCGGCCGGGTCGGTGATCGTCACAGGCGCGTTCTCGTCCGTGACGCGATCGGGAGGGCGCGAGATCGTGATGCGGTACGGCAGAATCCCCGCGCCGCTCATCATGTATTGCCCGAACTGCACGACCAGGCGCCCGCCGTTGTTGGCGTACTCCAGCAGCCGGCCGTTGTGCTCGAGGAGATCCGCGCTCGCTTCGTACATGCGCGGCCCGATCACGATTACCGGGAAGCGCGCGAGATCGAGGCGCGGAATCTCCGCCGGCTCGATCAGCGTGACCGGCACGCCCAGCTCGCGCAGCACCTGCGGCCCCGCGTCGGCCCTCCCGGCGATGTAGCCGACCGAGAGACCGGACGGAACTTCTACCGGCACCGCATGCAACTTGATCTCCGCCGGCTCGTACATCTGCTGCAGCGAGATGTGCGGATAATCGACGATCCTCACGGCCTCACCGAACACCTCGCCGTCCGACTCGGCGCGCAACCTCAGCCGATGCTCGCCCGGCGGCGCGGTGCCGGTGATCCGGAAGACGACCGTGCGTGTCGCGCCGGACGGCAGCGTCAATTGGGCGACCGCCGGCGATGCCGACAGTCCCGATGGAAGATCGAGTCTGACCGAAACGGTCTTCTCGGCGTCGAAGCTCGACCGCACGCTGACATACACGTCGCGCTCGAAACGCGTCCCCGCGCGCGCGAAGGAGTGTGCCGGCGACGGCGTCACCGTGATGCCCGGCGCGGCCACGAGCGGAGAGTACAAGTCGCCGTAGAACCCCTCGCTCAGCCGGTGCACCGGGTGCGCGTTCAGCGCGACCGGCCGCGGCAGTCCCTCGACGCGCACCTTCACCCGGGGCCAGTCGGCCTGCGCGATCTGGTCGTCCGACGCGGCCGGAGGCGGACCGGCGAACATGTCGCCGACGCGCGGCTGCTTCAGCCACCACGGCTCGAGCTTGCGCGCGGGACGGAGCGTGCCCTTCCAGCGCACCGACTTGCCTGGCGCAACGGTCTCGGATGGGAACGCGCCCGCCGCGGAGTCAATCGTGACCGGGACCGTGCCACGATTGTGCAGCGCGTAATCGAGCACGATGCTGTCGCCGAGCGCGACGTACGAACGCGGGGCGAGCGCCTCGAACGCGAGACCCGTTGCCGCGATCGCCGCGCGCTCGTACCGCGCGCGCTCGTCGTCGTTGCGCGGCGCGTGCAGGGCGATGTACGGAATGGCGGAAGGCGGCGAGCGGACGTCCACCGTCGCGGCGGCCGAGCGATTGCCGCTCCCGCTGGAGCCGTTCCGAACGACGCCCGGCAGGCCGTCGAGCACCGACCGCTCCTGCTCGCGCGGGATCTCGGGCGTCACGCGCGAAGCTTCCCGGAAGTACCGGCTCGTCACTTCTCCGAGCCGGTAGTTACCGCGAAGCCCCTGCGATTTGTGGTGCGACCGGCTCACGCTCGCGATCTGGTCGTACGACATCCCGCTCAGCGGATCGTACTCGCCGACGTTCATCAGCACGTGCGGACCGTCGGGATAGAATCCGGCGTTGCGGTACAGCTTGAGCGGAGTCCACGGCTCGCCGTACTCCGCGACCGGGAACCGCGCGACGTCGCCCGCGAGATCATACGCGTCGCGCGCGAGCTGCCCCGACACCTGGTGCTGGCCGTGCGCGTCGCGCGGCGTGCCGGAGAACGTGGCCACGATCACGTGCGGGCGGAACGCGCGCACGACCCGGACGACGTCGTTGAGCAGCGAATCCCGCGGCCAGTGCGTGTACGTCTCTTCCGCGCTCTTGGAGTAACCGAAATCGTACGCGCGGGCGAAAAACTGCTTCGCTCCGTCGATCCGCCGTGCCGCCAGCAGCTCCTGCGTGCGGAGCACGCCAAGCGCTTCGCCGAGCTCGTTGCCGATGAGGTTCTGCCCGCCGTCGCCGCGCGTGAGCGACAGGTACGCCACCTCGGCGCGGCCGCTGCGCGACAGCCAGGTGATGAGCCGCACGTCCTCGTCGTCCGGATGCGCGGCGATGTACAACACGCGCGGCGTCTCCGGTCCGAGCAGCGCGACGGCTCTCGCCAGCGCCGCGGCGCCGTGGTCCTGCGCGCGCAGCGCCGGCGCCGAGACGATCAGCGCGAGGAGTACGGCTCCGAGCCGCAGGCTCACGAAGATGCTAAGGCACTCCTGCGGCCGCGCGCCGGCTGCGCGAGCGACAGCACCGACGTGACGATGCGCTTTTGCTCCGCGGTATGCGACGCGGCGTACCCCTCCGACGGGCTCGCGCGCTCCGGCCGGCCGATGTACCGCGTGACGAGAGCGTCCCCCGTAGATACGCGCAGCAGCGGAGCGACGTACGTCCACGCTCCCATGTTCTTCGGCTCTTCCTGCGCCCACACGACTTCCGCGACGTTGGGATACGCATCCACCACGCGCGTCACGTCCTCGTGCGGCCACGGGTACAGCTCCTCGACGCGCACGACCGCGACCTCCGGCGGCGGCCCGCCGGCGATTAGATCGTAATAGATCTTGCCGGTGCAGAACACGAGACGCTTGACCTGATCGCGTCCCTCGGCGCGGCCCGGGTCGTCGATCACGCACTGGAACGCGCCGTCGGAGAGATCCGCGAGTCGGGACGCCGCCTCCGGCATGCGTAGCAGGCTCTTGGGCTGCAGCAGAATCAGCGGCCGCCGCTGCTTCTGATGCGCTTGCCGCCGCAGGATGTGGAAGTACTGCGCGGGCGTGGATGGGTACGCGACGCGCATGTTCCCCTCGGCGCAGAGCTGCAGGAACCGCTCCAGCCGCGCGCTCGAGTGCTCCGGACCCTGCCCCTCGTACCCGTGCGGCAGCAGCAGCACGACGCTCGAGTCCTGCCCCCACTTCGCGTGATCAGACGCGATGAACTGGTCGATCATCGGCTGCGCCACGTTCACGAAGTCGCCGAACTGCGCTTCCCACAGCACCAGCGCGTCCGGCGCCGCGGTGCTGAAGCCGTACTCGAAGCCGAGCACCGCCGTCTCGGACAGCGGGCTGTTGTAGATCTGGAACGCGCCCTTCGCGTCGGGCAGATTCTTCAGCGGCACGTACGTCTCGTTGGTCTCCGCGTCGTGCAGCACCGCCTGCCGGTGCGAGAACGTCCCCCGCTCCGCGTCCTGCCCGGTGAACCTGATCGACACGCCGTCGGTCACTATGGAAGCGAACGCGAGCGCTTCCGCGTGACCCCAATCGATCCCGCCGGCATCACCCAGCGCGTCCCGCCGGCGCGCGAGATTCTTCGCCAGCCGCGGATTGACCTTGAACTCCTTCGGCCAGGTGAGCAGCCGCTCGTTCATGGCGACCAGCCTGTCCGCGCGCACGGCCGTCGCGACGGCCCCGCCGCCGTTCGGATCCAGCTTCGTCTGCTCCGCCGGGTCCTCGTCGGCCTGCGCCTCGGCGTGCGCCGCCTCGAACTTCGCGTTCACCTCGGCCTCGATCGCCGCGACCTGCTCTTCGGCCACCAATCCTTCCGCCACGAGCCGCGACGCCCAGACCTGGCGCGCCGTGGGGTGCGACTTGATCCGCGCGTACATCACGGGCTGCGTGAACGACGGCTCGTCGGTCTCGTTGTGGCCGTGCCGCCGGTAGCCCACGAGATTGACCAGGAAGTCCTTGGCAAACTTCGTCCGGAAGGCGACGGCGAGCTGCGCCACCCTGACGCACGAGTTCGCGTCGTCGGCGTTGACGTGCACGATCGGAATCTCGAACCCCTTCGCGAGATCGCCGGCGTAGCGCGTGGACCGCCCGTCCTTCACGTCGGTCGTGAAGCCGATCTGATTGTTCACGATGATGTGAATCGTCCCACCCACGCGATAGCCGCGCAGCCGGGAGAGGTTGAGCGTTTCGGCCACCACGCCCTCGCCCGGAAAGGCGGCGTCGCCGTGAATACAGATCGGAACGATCGTGGACTCGTCGTGCCTGCCCGGCTCGTCCGGTACGCGCTGCAACGCGCGCGCGACGCCCGCGAGCACCGGGTTGACGAACTCGAGATGGCTCGGGTTCGGCACCAGCGTGACGGCCGCGGCCTCGTCTTCCGAAAGCGGATACTCGCCGCGCGCGCCGAGATGATATTTGACGTCGCCGGTTCCGTCGGGGCTGTTCGTCGCGGCGTGCTTGCCCTCGAACTCGGCGAAGATGGCCGTGTACGGCTTGCCGAGTATGTGCGCGAGGACGTTGATCCGGCCGCGGTGCGCCATGGACATCGCGATCTCGCGCGCGCCGGCGTCCTCGGACCGGCGAATGACCTCGTCCAGCATCGGCACGAGCGCGTCGGTTCCCTCGATGGAGAAGCGCTTGTAGCCCTGATACGCCCGCCCGATGAACCGCTCCAACCCCTCGACTTCGGTGAGCCGGCGGAGCAGCGCGATCTTCTCTTCCGCCGCGAGCGGCTCGTTCAGCGAACCGGATTCGACCGCGTTCCGCAGCCACTCGCGCTCCGTCGCGCGACCGAGGTGCTCGAACTCGAGCCCCATGGATCCGCTGTAGAGCCGACGGAGGTGCGCGATGACATCGGCGGCCGTGGCCTGCGGAAATCCGAGCGCCGAGCCGGGCACCGACGCGAGGTCTTCTTCCGCGATGCCGTGGAATTCCGGCGTGAGCTCGGGAGTTCCCGTGGGCTGGCCGCCGAGCGGGTCGCGCTGGAACGCGAGGTGACCGAACGCGCGGATCGCGGCCACGAGTCCGGCGGCGCCCGCGACTTTCCGCAGCAGCGACGCGTCGGCCTCGCCGACGCCGGCTTCGCCCGTTCCCGCGAGCGACTGCGCGAACCGGAAGTATTGCCGCCAGCTCTCGTCGACCGACGCGGGATCGCGCTGAAAGCGCTCCCACTGCTCGGCGATGAGGCCGTCGTTGAACGCGCCCGCCATGGGAAGAGGCATGACGAAATCTATTCCGGCGGCGCCGGCGTTCACAGCCGCCGGACGCGCGTCAGGCGGCGGACTGGGAACCCGTTTCCACCATTTCCGGCTCGGCGCCGTCTTCACTGACAGCGACCCCTGGCGGAAGCGTCACCCGAAAGCAGCTTCCTTTGCCGACCTCGGATTCCAGCTCCAGCTTGCCGCCGAGCAGCTCGACGAGCCGGCGCGAGATCGGAAGTCCGAGCCCCGTGCCCGGCTGCGCCGATTGCCCGAGCTGCACGAACTCGTCGAAGATCCGCGTCAGGTCCTCCTCGGGAATTCCGGCGCCGGCGTCGTTCACCTCGATCTGCACGCCGCCGTCCGGAGTGCCGCGGCTCACGACCCGCACCGGGTTTCCGCCGCCGAACTTGATCGCGTTCGACACGAGATTCAGCATGACCTGCCGGATCCGCCGGGGATCCGACACGATGGTCACGGGCGGCCCTTCCATGTCGAGGTCGAGCTTCGTCTTGTTCTCCGCCGCGAACGGCGCGACCGTGACGAACAGGTCCTCCACCAGGCTGGGGAACTGCACGGGCTGCATGGCGAGCTCGATCTTGCCCGCCTCGATCTTGGAGAGGTCGAGGACGTCGTTCACCAGCTCGAGCAGGTGCTTGGCGGCGCGATGCGTGCGCTCCAGCCCTTCGCGCTGCTTCTCGTTCAGCGGGCCGTAGATGCCGTCCAGCATGAGGGTGCTGTAGCCGAGCACGGCGTTGATCGGCGTGCGCAGCTCGTGGCTCATGGACGCGTAGAACCTGCTGCGCGCCGTGATCGCGCGCTCCAGCTCGTACTGCCGCCGCTGCAGCTCGTCGTTCACGGTCGCGAGCTCCTCCGCCGACCGCGCCTCGGTTTCCAGCAGAGTCGTGCGGTGCTGCAGCTCCAGCTCGCGCTTCTCCGATAGCCGGATCCGCTCCTCCTGCGTCTGGATCTGCTCCTGCTTGCGCCAGAGGTCGACGAACACCGCCACCTTGGAGCGGAGTATCTCGGGATCGAACGGCTTGAACAGGTAGTCGACCGCTCCGACCTCGTACGCCTTGAACACGTACGATTCCTCCTTGTTGATCGCGGTCAGGAAGAGGATCGGGATCGACCTCGACCGCTCGCGGGCCTTGATGTATTGCGCCGTCTCGAGACCGTTCATCCCCGGCATCTGCACGTCGAGCAGAATCACGGCGAAGTCCCGCAGCAGCAGCTCGCGCAGCGCTTCCTCGCCGGAATTCGCGCGCACGAGCTTCTCGTTCAGCGGCTCGAGGATCGCTTCGAGCGCGAGCAGATTCTTCGGGCGGTCATCCACGATGAGGATGTTGACCTTTTCGGCGGAATCGCTCACGCGGTCGCTCGCACGAATTCGGAGGGGGGTCCGTTTCTGGCGACGTCCACGAGGTGGGCGGCGATGCCGGACAGGGGTAGCACCGCCGCGCCGGGCACCCGCCGCAGCGCCGCTGCCGGCATGCTCGCGGCTTCCGCGGTCGCCGGGTCCTGCACGACGCAGTACCCGCCGAACTCGGCCACGCACTGGAGCCCGCGCGAGCCGTCCTCGTTCGCGCCGGTCAGCACCACGCCGATCAGGCGCTCGCCGTACGCGTGCGCGGCGGATCCGAACATCACGTCGATTGAAGGCCGGCTGTACCGCACCGGCGCCTCGGTGGTGAGCGAGAGATGCCCGGTCTCCACGAGCAGGTGATAGTTCGCCGGCGCGATGTAGATGTGTCCCGGCTCTATCGGATCCTTGTCTTCGGGCTCGAGCACTTTCCTGCCGGTCCACTCCTGCAGCAGGCCGCTGAGGAAGCCCTCGGCATCGGCGCCGCGGTGCTGGACAATCACGAGCGGCACGGCGAAGTCCGGCGGCAGCCCGCGCACAAGGACCGTCAGGGCATCGAGCCCGCCCCACGAAGCGCCCACGACGATCAGGTCGAAGACCACGTTACACGACCTTCCGGTAAATCTTCTCGCGGGTGTTCAGCTCCTCGTAGCAGTGCTCGTACCGGGAGAACTTCAGCGACTCCTTGGACCCGAGGCATAGCACGCCGAAAGTGGACAGGCTGTCGTAGAAGAGGCCGTGCACCTTTCCCTGTAGCGACTTGTCGAAGTAGATCAGGACGTTGCGGCAGAGAATGACGTTGAATTCCGCGAACGATCCATCGGTCACCAGGTTGTGCTGCGAGAAGACGGCGTTCTTCAGCAGTGCCGCAGAGAACAGCGCGCCCTCGTACATCGCAGTGTAGTACTCGGAGAACGAACGCTTCCCGCCGGCCTTGATGTAGTTGTCGGTGTACTCCTGCATGCGCTCCAGCGGGAAGATCCGCTGCTTCGCCTGGCGCAGAAGTATGTCGTTGATGTCCGTGGCGTAGATGCGGCAGCGGTCGTACAGTCCCTCCTCGGTGAGGAGGATGGCCATCGAGAACACCTCCTCCCCGGTCGAGCAGCCGGCGTGCCAGATGCGGATGAACGGATACGTGCGCAGCAGCGGAACGACCTGGTTCCGGAACGCGACGTAAAAGGTCGGATCGCGGAACATCGCCGTGACGTTGACGGACAGGTCGCGCAGCAGCCGCTCCATCACCTCGGGATCGTGCAGCACGGCGTTCTGCAGGGCGCTCACCGACTCGAGCCGCTCGGCCTCGATCCGCTTCCATAGCCGCCGCCGCAGCGAGGAGTATGCGTACGACCGGAAGTCGAAGCCGTAATGGCGGTATATGCCCTCCAGGAGCAGCTCGATCTCCAGCTTCTCCAGCTCGTTCCGTCCGAGCGACGCTCCGGGGGACTCCACGCCGTCCCGCGGCGTCAGCGATACAGCCACACCCGCATCAGTGAAAGGAGCTGTTCCGTGTCCACCGGCTTCGTGATGTAATCCGACGCGCCGGCCGCGATGCACTTCTCCCGGTCACCCTTCATCGCCTTCGCGGTGAGCGCGATGATCGGCAGCGTCTTGAACTCCTCCATCTCCCGGATCGCGGACATCGTCTGGTAGCCGTCCATCTCCGGCATCATGACGTCCATCAGCACCAGGTCGACGGCAGGGTCGTCTTCCAGCGCCTTGATCGCGTCCTTGCCGTTCTCGGCGAACCGTACTTCCATGCCGCGCGCCTCGAGCACGCTGGTGAGCGAGAAGATGTTGCGCACGTCGTCGTCAACGACGAGCACGTGCTTGCCCGCCATCAGCGCGTCGGAGTTGTGCAGCCGCTCGAGCATCACCCGCTTCTGCTCCGGCAGCTTGGCCTCCACCCGGTGGAGGAACAGCGCGGTCTCGTCCAGCAGCCGCTCCGGCGATTTCACGTCCTTCACGATGATCGTCTCGGCGTACTTCCGCAGCCGCGTGTCCTCGGCGGGAGTCAGCTCCTTGCCTGTGTAGACGATGATGGGCATCTCCTGCATCCCGGGGTCCTGCTTCACCCGCTCGAGCAGATCGAAGCCGCTCATGTCGCGCAGTCCCAGGTCCACGACCATGCAATCGAACTTCTGCTTCGCCAGCGCATCGAGCGCCGCCTCGGCGCTGTCGACGGCGACTATGTTGACGTCCTCGTCTCCGATCAGCTCCACCATGCTGTTGCGCTGCGTCTCGTCGTCCTCGACGATTAGCAGCGATTTCTCCCGCTCGTCGATGAACGTCGCGATGCGACCAAAGGCCTCGTCGAGGGATTCCTTGCTGACCGGCTTCTCGAGATAGGCCAGCGCTCCCGCCTTCAATCCCTGCTGCCTGCGCTCGACGCCGGAGATGATGTGCACCGGAATGTGCCGCGTCTCCGGATTGTGCTTCAGCTGGTCCAGCACGCCCCAGCCATACGTCCCTCCCGGCAGGTCGATGTCGAGCGTGATGGCATCCGGTCGGTAATCGCTGGCCGCTTCCAGGCCGGCGTCGCCGTCCAGCGCCACTACCCCCTTGAAGCCGCGCTCTTGCGCTATCCCCAGGAGAATCTTCGCGAACGAGGGATCGTTCTCGATGACCAGCACCACGCGATCGCCCGGGGCGATGTCGTCGCGGTCGTCGGGAATCTCCTCCCGCGGCTCGCCGGTCTGACGTGCGGTCGCGCCCTGTTCCTCCCCGGCCAACGCCGGGCGCTGCTGATACGGGAGGCTGCTCGCGGGCCTCGACGCGCGGCGGATGAGAGCTTCCTGGGACGAGCCGTCGCCATCCATGTCCGAGTCCGGATCCGGATGGTATTTCGCGGGGAGATACAGCGTGAAAGCGCTCCCCTTGCCGATCTCGCTCTCGACGCGGATCTCGCCGCCGAGAAGCCGGGTGATCTCACGGCTGATCGACAGCCCGAGCCCGGTCCCCCCGAACCTCCTGTTGGTGGTTCCGTCGGCTTGCTGGAACGCCTCGAAGATCAGCCGCTGCTTGTCGCGCGGGATGCCGATGCCCGTGTCGGAGACGGAGAACGCCACTACTTCCTTCGCCGCCTGCAGCTGCGGCGACTGGTACCGGCGCCCCGCTTCGGCCGGACGGATCGTCAGCGTCACCGCGCCCTTCTCGGTGAACTTGATCGCGTTCGCCACCAGATTCTTGAGCACCTGCTGCAGGCGCTGCCCGTCGGTGTAGATCGCGGGAGGAAGTCCGGGCTGTATCTCCGTGTTCAGCAGGAGATTCTTCTGCTCGGCGACCGGGCGGAAGCTGTGCTCCACGAACGTCGACAGCTCGGTGAGCGCCACCTCCGTCGGGCTGATGTCCATCTTCCCCGCCTCGACCTTGGAGAGATCGAGCACGTCGTTGATCAGCGTGAGCAGGTCGTTACCCGAGGACAGGATCGTGTTCGCGAACTCCACCTGCTTGGGCGTGAGGTTGCCGTCCTTGTTCTCCGCTAGGAGCCGCGCGAGGATCAGCAGGCTGTTGAGCGGCGTGCGCAGCTCGTGCGACATGTTCGCGGTGAACTCCGACTTGTACTTCGAGCTGAGCGCGAGCTGCTCCGCCTTCTCCTCCAGCGCCACCCGCGCCGCCTCGACTTCCGCGTTCTTCTGCTCCACCTTCCGGTTCTGCTCCACGAGCAGCGAGGCCTTTTCCTCCAACTCCTCGTTGACCTGCTGCAGCTCTTCCTGCTGATCCTTCAGCAGCTCTTCCGAGGTACGGAGCGTCTTGGCCTGCTGCTCCAGCTCGGTGTTCGTCTTCTTGAGCTCCTCCTGCTGCCGCTTCAGCTCCTCCGACTGGCTCTGCAGCTCGTGCGTCAGCCCCTGCGACTGCTCCAGCAGCTCGGCGGTGCGCATGTTGGCGCTGATCATGTTGATCACGACGCCGACGCTCTCCGAGAGCTGATCGAGGAAGAGCTGGTGGATCTGGCTGAACGGCTGGAACGAAGCCAGCTCGATCACGGCCTTCACCTCCCCCTCGAACAGGATCGGCAGCACGATGATGTTCCGCGGCGGCGCTTCGCCGAGCCCCGACACGATCGTGACGTAGTCGTCGGGAACGTTCGTCAGCAGGATCGATTTCTTCTCCAGCGCCGCCTGTCCCACCAGGCCCTCGCCCAGCCGGAACACGTTGCTCACGTTCTTCCGCTCTTTGTACGCGTAGCTCGCCAGGAGCCGGAGCGCCGGAGCGCCGGCCGCGTCGTCCATGAGGTAGAACACGCCGTAGTGCGCGGACACGAGCGGCGTCAGCTCCGACATGATGAGGCGCGACACGGTCTCCAGGTCCTTCTGCCCCTGCATCATCTGCGAGAACTTCGCGAGGTTGGTCTTGAGCCAGTCCTGGTCGGTGTTCTTCTCGGTGGTCTCCTTCAGGTTGCCGATCATCTGGTTGAGATTGTTCTTCAGCTCGTCGAGCTCGCCTTGCGCCTCCACCGTGATCTGCCGGCTGAGATCGCCGCGCGTCACCGCCGTAGCCACGTCCGCGATCGCGCGCACCTGGAGCGTGAGGCTGTTGGCCATCGCGTTGACGTTGTCCGTGAGCGCGCGCCATGTGCCGGCGGCACCCGGGACCTCCGCCTGTCCGCCAAGAATTCCCTCGGTGCCGACTTCCTTCGCGACACGCGTGACCTCCGACGCGAACGCGGACAGCTGATCCACCATCGTGTTGATGGTGTTCTTCAGCTCGAGGATCTCACCCTGCACGTCCACCGTGATCTTGCGGGACAGGTCGCCCTTCGCGACGGCGGTCGTGACGTCGGCGATGTTGCGGATCTGATTGGTGAGGTTCGAGGCCATGGCGTTCACGTTGTCCGTGAGGTCCTTCCACGTTCCCGCGACGCCCGGCACCTCGGCCTGCCCGCCCAGGTTCCCCTCGGTTCCCACTTCCTTCGCGACGCGCGTCACCTCCGACGCGAACGCCGAGAGCTGATCGACCATCGTGTTGATCGTGTCCTTCAGCTCGAGCGTCTCCCCGCGCGCCTCGACCGTGATCTTGCGGGAGAGGTCGCCGCGCGCGACGGCCGTCGTAACGTCGGCGATGTTCCGCACCTGGCTCGTCAGATTGCCCGCGAGCGTGTTCACGTTGTCGGTGAGGTCCTTCCACGTGCCGGCCACGCCGGGCACGTTCGCCTGGCCGCCGAGCTTCCCTTCCGTGCCCACCTCGCGCGCGACGCGCGTCACTTCCGACGCGAACGCGCTGAGCTGATCGACCATCGTGTTGATCGTGTTCTTCAGCTCGAGGATCTCGCCCTTCGCCTCCGCGGTAATCTTCCGCGAGAGGTCGCCGCGCGCGACCGCGGTCGTGACGTCGGCGATGTTGCGGACCTGGCCCGTGAGGTTCGAGGCCATGAAGTTCACGTTGTCCGTCAAATCCTTCCACGTTCCGGCGACGTCCGGCACCTCCGCCTGCCCGCCGAGCCGCCCTTCCGTGCCCACCTCGCGCGCGACGCGCGTCACCTCGCCCGCGAAGATCCGCAGCGAGTCCACCATGTCGTTGATGGTGTCCTTCAGCTCGAGGATCTCGCCCTGTACGTCCACCGTGATCTTCTTCGAGAGATCGCCCTTCGCGACGGCCGTCGTCACGTCGGCGATGTTGCGGATCTGACCGGTGAGGTTGTTCGCCATCGCGTTCACGTTGTCCGTGAGGTCCTTCCACGTTCCCGCGACGCCCGGCACTTCCGCCTGCCCGCCCAGATTCCCCTCGGTGCCCACTTCCTTCGCGACCCGCGTGACTTCGTCCGCGAACGCCGAGAGCTGATCCACCATCGTGTTGATCGTGTTCTTGAGCTCGAGCGTCTCGCCGCGGGCCTCGACGGTGATCTTGCGGGAGAGGTCGCCGCGCGCGACGGCCGTCGTAACGTCGGCGATGTTCCGCACCTGGCTCGTCAGATTTCCGGCGAGCGTGTTCACGTTGTCGGTCAGGTCCTTCCACGTGCCTCCGACCCCCGGAACTTCCGCCTGGCCGCCGAGCTTGCCGTCGGTTCCCACTTCCTTCGCGACGCGCGTCACTTCCGATGCGAACGCGCTGAGCTGGTCCACCATCGTGTTGATCGTGTTCTTCAGCTCGAGAATCTCGCCGCGGGCGTCCGCGGTGATCTTGCGCGACAGGTCGCCGCGCGCGACGGCCGTCGTCACGTCGGCGATGTTTCGCACCTGGCCCGTGAGGTTCGAGGCCATGAAGTTCACGTTGTCCGTCAGGTCCTTCCACGTGCCCGCCACGCCCGGCACGTTCGCCTGCCCGCCGAGCACCCCTTCCGTTCCCACCTCGCGCGCGACGCGCGTGACTTCGGACGCGAACGAGTTGAGCTGATCCACCATCGTGTTGATCGTGTCCTTGAGCTCGAGCACCTCGCCCTTCACGTCCACCGTGATCTTGCGCGATAGATCGCCCTTCGCGACAGCCGTCGTGACGTCCGCGATGTTCCGTACCTGGCTCGTCAGGTTGCCGGCGAGCATGTTGACGTTGTCGGTCAGGTCCTTCCACGTGCCGGCTACCCCCGGGACGTTCGCCTGGCCGCCGAGCTGTCCCTCGGTGCCGACCTCGCGCGCGACGCGCGTGACTTCGGAGGCGAAAGCGCTGAGCTGATCGACCATCGTGTTGACCGTGGTGCCGATCCGGAGGAATTCCCCCTGGACCGCCTTCCCTTCCATCTCCAGAACAATCTTTTGACTGAGGTCGCCCTCGGCCACCGCCGTGAGCACGCGCGCGACTTCGGTGGTGGGCTGGACGAGATCGGTGATCAGGGAGTTCACGGAGCCGATCATGGACCGCCAGCCGCCCTCGACTTCGGGGACGAACGCGCGGTCGTGCATCCGCCCTTCGCTGCCGACCGTCGTCGCGACGCGGCGCAGCTCGGTCGTGACCGCCTGGTTCCGCGCGGCGATGGCGTTGAACTCGTCGATGATGTCGTTCATCATCGGATCGGCACTGTCGGGCAGACGCACGCTGAAATCGCCGCCGCACATGTCTTTCAGGCCGGCCAGTAGCCGCCGCATCTCAATCTGGCGCGACCCGTTACCGTTGCCGGTCTGCCTCCCGTTGCCGGCTCGCTTGCCCGACTTGCCCTTGCTTCGCCTGCGGGTACGCGCAGCGCCGGTCGGAGCGTCAGCGACGCCCTCGATCTCGATCTCGTCTCCGATTTCCACGAAATCCCTCGATTGTCTGGTGTGCGGCGCGGTCGAGCGCCGATCCTCATCGGGCCGGAAGCATTCTCCGGCACACTCCGACCCTTTCTACTTCAAGAGTGATACCGCCACGAAGTCACCGCCGAGGCGGACGCGACCCTCTTCCGGGACGCGGGCGTAACCCCTGCTCCAGCCGGGGTTTACCTTCTGCGAGATACGCTTGTAGCGTTTATCGACGAGCAATCCGCTTCGCCGTCATGCAGCGCACGGGAATACCTCCGTTCGTCGTCCGGAAGAGCACCTCCAGCTCCATGCGCAGCTGCGCCTCGAGGGCGTGGTCCGCGGACAGAAACGCCAGTCGCCAGCCGCCGAACCGCTCCCGCAGCACCGCGCCGAACCGCGCATAGAGATTACGCAACTCGCGCGACGTACCGACGCGCACACCGTACGGCGGGTTCGTTATCACCCATCCCGGTCCGGCGTCCACGCTCGCCTCCGACACCGGGCTCAGCACGAATTCGACTTGGCCGTCCACTCGCGCGCGCGCCGCGTTCTCGCTCGCCGCGCGAATCGCGCCCTCGTCGCGATCTGCTCCGATGATCGGTGCCGGCAGGTCGTCGAGGATCTCGGTCTCCGCGTCGCGGCGCATCCGCGACCACAGCCCCGCCTCCACCCACGGCCACTGCTGAAACGCGAACACCCGGTCCAGCCCCGGCGGAATCCGTCTGGCGAGCATGGCCCCTTCTATAGGAATGGTGCCCGAGCCGCAGAAGGGATCGAACAGCGGCTCGTCGGCGCGCCACTCCGAGGCGAGCAGCATCGCCGCCGCGATCGTCTCGCGCATGGGGGCCTTGGCCGTGGCCCGGCGGTATCCACGCATGTGCAGGAGCGCACCCGAGCTGTCGATGTTGACCGTGCACTCGTCGCGGTCGAGCCGCACGATGACGAGCTGCGCCCGCTCGCCGTCGTGCTCCCCCGACGGCTCGCCTTCCGCGAGCTCGCCACCCGTCCCCTGCGCCACGATACGCTCGATCCGCTCGGCGACCGCATCGGAGTGATACAGCCGCGATTTCCGCGAGGTCACGCGCAACTCGAACGACCGTCCCGACGCGATGAACCGCGACCACGGGATCTTCGCGGAATGTCGCTCCAGCTCCGCGAAGGTCCGCGCGTGAAAGCGCGCCAGCCGCACGAGCACGCGGCTCACGGTGCGCAGCCGCAGATTTGCCGCGTACACCTCGCGTAGTCCACCCTTGAACGTGACACCGGCGGGCTCGACCGCGTCCACCTCGAGCCCGATACCCGCGAGCTCGCGCGCGGCGATGCGGGAGAGACCGGGCGCGGTGATCGCGAACGCTTCGAGCGGCTCGAGTAGGTCCGGCACGACCTCAGCTTACACGCGTGCCTTTCTCTTGGCGAGCCAGTGCCAGAGCCGCCACGCGAGCAGCGCTCCGATGATCGTGAGATAGACGAGCGGCAGGAAGGTGTCCTTCTTCACCGCCCACAGGTAATGAATGGTGCCGGTGATCGCCGCGACGTAGATGAGCTGGTGCAGGCGGTTCCACCGCTTGCCGCCGAGCCGCCGGATCCAGCCTTTGGTGGAAGTGACGGCGAGCGGAAGCAGCAGCAGCCAGGTAGCCATGCCGATCGTGATGTAGGGATGCTTGACGATGTCCTCGACTATGTCGCTCACGTCGAAGAACATGTCGAGGCCGATGAACGCCGACAGGTGCAGCGTAGCATAGAAGAACGCGAACAAGCCGAGCATGCGCCGGTACTTGATCGCCTCGTTCCAGCCGGTGAGGCGGCGGAGCGGAGTCACCGCGAGCGTGATCGCGATGAAGCGCAACGCCCAGCGCCCGGTCCGCAGCTCGATCTCCTCGATGGGATTGGCGCCGAGGCCATCGTTGAATCCGTCCCGGAGGAGCAGCGCGAGCGGAATGAGCGCCGCGGCAAATACCAGCGGCTTGATTACCCGGGTTCGGCGCGAGAGCGGAGTCCTCTCAGTAGTATCTGCGCAGGTCCATGCCCGCGTACATCCGCGCGACCTGATCGCCGTAGCCGTTGAACATCAGCGTGCGGCGGCGGAGAAACTCCCCGATGCGCCGCTCCTTCGCCTGGCTCCAGCGCGGGTGATCGACTTCCGGGTTCACGTTGGAGTAGAAGCCGTATTCCGAGGGAGCGGCCTTGTTCCACGCGGTCGCCGGCTGCCGGTCGGTGAAGCGCAGCTTCACGATCCCCTTGATGCTCTTGAAGCCGTACTTCCACGGCACGACGAGCCGAAGCGGCGCGCCGTTCTGGTTCGGCAGCGGCCGGCCGTATAGGCCGGTGGCGAGAATCGTCAGCGGATGCATCGCTTCGTCGAGCCGGAGCCCTTCGGTGTACGGCCAGTCGAGCACCGGACGGCGCTGACCCGGCATCCGACGCGGATCGAGCAGCGTGGTGAACTCGACAAACTTCGCCTGCGAGGTCGGCTCGACCCGGTTGATCAGGGCGGCGAGCGGAAAGCCGAGCCACGGAATCACCATGGACCATCCTTCGACGCAGCGCAGCCGGTACACGCGCTCCTCCTGCGTCACGGGGCGGAGTATGTCCTCGAGATCGTAGACCGCGGGCTTCTTCACGAGGCCTTCGACCGCCACGCTCCACGGCCGCGTGCGGAAGGAGCCGGCATTCTCGGAGGGATCGTCTTTCCCCGTGCCGAACTCGTAGTAGTTGTTGTAGGTGGTGACGTCCTTGTACGGCGTCAGCTTGTCTTCACCCTGTTCCTCGGACGGCGCGGCCTGGAGGCAACCCGGGAGCGCGCCGGTCGCGGCCGCCACGCCGAGCAGGCCGCTCGTGGCGATGAACGACCGTCGGTTCAAATACAACCGCTCGTCGGTGATTTCACTGGCGGGAATGTCAGGTCGGCGTCGAATGAGCATTGCGGGCTCCATTTGAACTGCGCTGCGTGCTGCGTGCTGCGTCCTAGCCGGTTTCGTACACCGGGGAGGACTCCGCGCTCCGCTCCAGCCAAAAGCCAATAGCCAATAGCCAATAGCCAATAGCTAATAGCTACGTTTTCACGGAATACTTCCTGCCCTAATCCCCCCGATGCCCAAAACTATTACGAAATCCGAGGCGGTCGCGTGTCTCCGCGACCGGTTCGGCCACAAGGACTTCCGCCGCGGCCAGTGGGAGCCCGTAAAGGTGCTCACCGAGGGCCGCGACGTGCTCGTCGTGATGCCCACGGGCAGTGGCAAGTCGCTGATCTACCAGCTCGGCGCCGTGATGCTGCACGGCCTCACCATCGTCGTCACCCCGCTCATCGCCCTGATGAAGGACCAGCACGACAAGCTGCTGGCGCAGGGCGTGGACTCGGTGGCCATGCACTCGCACCTCTCCACCTCCGAATCGCGCGAGACGCACCGGCAGATCAGCGAGGGCGAGGGCGACATCCTCTACCTGACTCCCGAACGGTTCAAGGATCGCGAGTTCTTCGAGCATCTGCTCGGCCGCGAGATCAGTCTGTTCGTGGTGGACGAGGCGCATTGCGTCAGCCAGTGGGGGCATGATTTCCGCCCGGACTATCTCGCCCTGGGAAACATCGCCAAGCGGCTGGGCCGCCCGCCGATACTCGCGCTCACCGCGACGGCCACGGCGGAGGTGCAGCAGGACATCATCCACCAGCTCGGCATGCAGGACCCGCACGTCACGATCACCGGCTTCGCGCGGCCCAATCTCCGCTTCGAAGTCAGGCGGACGGTCAACGACGGCATCAAGGACGCGGTTGTGGAGCGGACGCTGGCCGAAGGCGAGGGAGTCGGCGTCATCTACGTCGCCACCGTGAAGGAAACCGAGTGGCTGCACGAGAAATTTCGCGACAAGCACAGGATCGCGATCTATCACGGCAGGATGCCGGCGGCGGACCGGAAGGAATCGCAGGAGCTGTTCATGGCGAACAAGCTCAAGGCGATCATCGCCACGAACGCGTTCGGCCTCGGAATCGACAAGCACGATCTGCGCTTCGTGCTGCATTACCACTTTCCCGGATCGATCGAAGCGTACTACCAGGAGGCGGGCCGTGCCGGGCGCGACGGCAAACCGGCCGTATGCACGGTTCTGTATCGCGTCGAAGACAAGCGGATCCAGTCGTACTTTCTCGGCGGGAAATATCCCGAGGTGGAAGAAGCCGCGCGCGTGGCGATCGCGCTGGAGCAGTATCCGAAGGGCCAGCCGGTAGCGGGCGCGGACATCTCCGAGCAGACCGGAGTCCCGCTCCGGAAGACTCGGATCGTGTTCTCCCTGCTCAAGCGGCACGGGGTGGTGCGCGAGCACCGGGACGGAAAGTGGGAGCGCCTCGCCGACCGTTTGACATCGGTCAACCTGAGCGCCGATCTTCTGGACTACGAAGAGCGCCGCGAGCGCGACCAGCAGAAGCTCCGCACCATGATCGAGTTCTGTCAGACGGCGGAGTGCCGCACACGGTTCATCCTCGAGCACTTCGGCGAGGAAGTCGAGCCCGACTGGCGCTGCGGCAACTGCGACGCCTGCGACGAGATCGACAACTGGGAGATCGGGACCGACATGGCCACCGAGAGCACGACGGCTTGACCTATCCCGTCAGCTTGGCGTCGAGCTGGATGTCGACGTTGCCCTTGAGCGCGCTCGACACCGGACAGCCGTCCTTCGTCGCGCTCGCGATTCGCTGAAACGTCGCGTCGTCCAGCCCGGGAACCGTCGCGCGGGTCATCAGCTTCATGGTGGTGATCTTGAAGCCGTCGCCGACTTTCTCGACGGTGCAGTGCGCGTCGGTCTCCACCCGCGTCGGCGGCGTGCCGTTCTTTCCGAGCCCGCCGCTCAGCGCCATGCTGAAGCACGCGGCCTCGGCCGCCGCCAGCAGTTCCTCCGGGTTCGTACCCTCGCTCTGGTCGGCGAACCGGGAGAACGAATACGAGCCGCCGATCGCTCCGCCCTCGCCGCTGAAGGTGCCTTTGCCGCTCTTGAGATCGCCTTCCCACACCGCGCTCGCTTTTCTCGTCGGCATCGCCCGCTCCGGTTCTGACAGTTGACTGACTACGACAACAGTAAGCTAATGAAGGGCTACATTCCTTCGTCCACCATCCGAGAGCGACACATGGCCGGCCAGCAGCAGACGTACGCCAATCACAAGCGGGTGTATCCGCTCTATCATCTTTTCGTATTCCCGATCCTCTTTGCCAATCTTGTCGTCGGCATCGTCGCCGCGGTGAGAAACCCCTCCTGGGGTTCAGCGTGGCTGGTCGTCGTGGCCGCCGCGCTGGTCGGTCTCGCGTGGTCGGCGCGCGCAATGGCCCTCGTCGTGCAGACGCGCATCATCGGTCTCGAAGAGAGACTGCGGCTCGCGCGGATCCTCCCTGAAGATCTCCGCCCACGGATCCCGGAGCTGAGACCGGGCCAGCTCGTCGCCCTGCGGTTCGCTTCCGACGCCGAAGCGCCCGAGCTTGCGCAGCGGTGCCTGGCGGGAGAGCTCGAAAAAAAGGACGACATCAAGCGCGCCATCAAGAATTGGCGGCCCGACACCCTGAGAGTTTGACATCCGCGCGGAGGATCAGATGCCCGATGTGACCATCACGATCAAGCAGACTGGCCCATATGTGATCGAAGGTGAGATCAACCTGGTGAATCACCTCGGGGAGCGCGTGCCGACCACGCCGGGGAAGCGGATCTCGCTGTGCCGCTGCGGCGCGTCGGCCACCAAGCCGTTCTGCGACGGGACGCACAGCAAGATCGGGTTTCTCGCCGCGGAGAAAGCGCAGCAGGAGTTCGACAGGCAGCAGGCGCTCGACGGGAACAAAGCGCCCTAGCCCGCACTCACACCGTCAGCAGCGCCCTGTGCCAGGAGGCGGACGCGGGCAGCTCGAACCGCTGGCGCCACTCGCCGAGCGAGCTGATGCTCGTGTCGAACACGGTGGTCTCCGGGCCGATCGCGCCGCTGGCGGAAAGCTCGGCGAACTCGTCCCGCGAGACGCTCTGCACCCGTCCGGCGGGGTCACGGTAGAACACCCGATCCCGCGACAGGAGCGATGCGCCGGTCTGCTTCTCGAACTCGGCCAGCTTCCGGTACAGACCGTCGATCGAGCAGCCGGATGCGTATGCGGTGGCGTTCTGGTCCACGCCGATTACGAGAAACCGTCCGTCGCGCCAATCCCGGCCGCAGGTCAATGGCTCGTCGTGCGCCGTCCACTCCCGCAGAAAGTCGTCGACCAGGGTGAGAAGCTGCCGGGCGCGATCTTCGTCCAGCGCGGGATCGGCGGCGAAGACCCACACGCGGGAGTCGTCGCCCAATGAATCGAAGGAAACCATGGGCATGGTTTCAATCTACCTATTGTGGGCGGCCGCTTTTTGACTTTCGGCCCACGGCGCGCGGCTCGACCGGCGGCTGATCGAGGCTGCGCCACAGATACCAGCACGCGATGGTCCTGTACGGCGCCCATGCGTTCCCGATTCTCTCCATCTGTCGAACGCTGGGCCGCTTCCGCAGCCCATACGCCCGCTGAATCGCTTTCTGGATGCCGAGATCGAGCACGGGCAGCACGTCCGGCCTGCCGAGGCGGAACATCAAGAACATCTGCGCGGTCCACGTGCCCACACCCTTCACGGCCGTGAGCCGCGCCATCAGCTCGTCGTCCGGCATCTCGTCGATCCGGTCCAGCTCCAGCTCGCCGGCCGCCACCCGCCGCGCGAGGTCCCTGATGTAGGCGATCTTCTGCCGCGAGAGCCCGGCTTCCCGCAGCCGGCTCTCGAGGATGCGCGCGACGACCTCCGGCATCCCGCCGGCGGCGGCGTACAGGGCCCTGAACCGTCCATGGATGGTCGACGCCGCCTTAACGGAGAGCTGCTGCGATACGATGGCCCGCGCGATCGCGTCGAAGTGCGACCCGCCGGTCCGCAGCTCGAAGCGGTGCGGACCGTGGCGCGCGAGAACCTGCGCCAGAACGGGGTCGGAGCGCCGCAAATGTCGCAGGGCGGATCGATGCAGGGCGGGTGTGTACGGTCGCGGCTTGTTCATGGGGCTGGCGCGGGGAACAGTGGCAGGGGAATGGTATATTACGAGGATTGCCCCCGTCCGGCGGAGCGCTTCTCGCCGACTGCCAGGACGGTAACTCTTGTCTTCCTCTCGGAGTAGGTGGATGAATCCCTGTGTGAAGTTCCTGGCTGGTCTGGCGTGCGCCTCCGCCGTAGTCGCGACACCCGCGCGGGCGCAGGACGACGCGTGCAACATAGACCAGAACGCCCCGCAATTCGTCGGGCGTGCCTTCTTCGCCGTGCAGAAGGGGATCGCGACGCTGAACAGCAACGGGGATCCCGCCACCGATGCGCGGACCGCCGTTCGGCTGCTGACCGATCCCACGGCGCGCGATCGCGACAAGAATCCCGCCGGACAGGCTTTCACTCTTGGCCAGGCCCTGGCGCTTCTGCTCACCGAATCCTCGGCGCCCGTCAACGGGACGCGGGCCGACTTCGGATTCGCGACCGATCGGGAGCAGTCGGCTGATCTGTACGTGCTGGCCGACTCGATCTTCACGCTGGTCGAGACGCTTGCGCCGCAGTGCGCCAGCCAGGTTTCGGCCTGGCGCCAGGGTCCGCCCTGGGTCGGAACGATGAACAAGGCCTTGGCCGCGCTCAGCGAGGGCCGGCTGGACACCGCCGAGACGCTCGCGCGCCGCGCGTTGATTCTCGACCGGAACGCGCCGTACGCGTACGTCGTGCTGGGCGGGATCGCGCGACAGCGTCTCGCCGACGGCGCGGCCGCGGCCGCGGACAAGACGAGGCTGTACACGGAGGCGCGCAGCCACCTGGCAAGAGCGCTGGAGATAGCGCAGAACGACACGCAGTACGTCGACGTGGTGCGGAGCTCGCATTACGAGCTCGGCGAGCTGGCGTCGGCGTCCATCGCCGACGCGCCGGTTGCCGAGCGCCCGGTCCGCGCGCGTGAAGCGGCGGAGCATTTCAAGCAGTACGCCGCGCTCGCCGAGTCGGACCTGCAGAGGGCCGACGCGCTGCAGAAGATCGGCGAGGCGTTCGAGGCCGTGAACGATACGGCGTCCATCCGCGCCGTGTACGGGGGAGTGTCGTCCAATCCCGCCGGCTACGGCGAGCGCTCGTTGCTCACGGCCGGGATTCTCGCGACGCGCTTCGGAACGTCGATACAGGCGGCCGCGCTGTACAACGCCGTCCTCACCTCCAACCCGAATCACCGGGACGCCTTGCGCAATCTGTCGCTGACGCTGATCAAGCTGAACGATTATGCGGGACTGCTGCCGATCACCACGCGGCTGACGACCATCGACCCGAACAACCCGGAGAACTGGGTGTTCCACGCCTACTCCTACGCCGGCATGGCGGAGCGCGCGTCCAGCGCGGCGCAGCGTCGCGCCTACACGGACTCGTCCACCAAGTACGACAGGATGGCGAGCCAGATGCCCGTGCGCGTGTCGTTCACGGAGTTCTCACCCGGAGAGGGCGAGGCCCGTCTGCGGGGAACCATCGAGAACCTCGGTACCACCCCGCAGACGTACACGCTGATCGCCGAGATGCTCGACCGGTCGGGCAATGTCGTCGCGACCGAGCAGGCGCAGGTCGGTCCGGTCGAGGCGAAGGGGACCGGGGAATTCGACGTCACCGGGAAGGCGATCGGAATAGTGGCGTTCAGGTACAAGCCACTGCTCTGACTTCGCTGACAGAAGACGAAAAAGCCCGCGGCGCAAGTCGCGGGCTTTTTTAGTGCGGTCAGTCCGGCCATGTCTTGCGACTTCGGACTGCGGACCGCGGCAGCATCACAGGATCGCCAGCGGTGAGCGCCCCCACAATCCAGAACTTCTCGCCGTCGAACCAGAAGATCGCGACCTGCTCGAACTCGCGCGCCAGCGCCGTCGCCCGCTCGCGCTCGATGAGCGCGGCAACGCTGGCCTCACAGTGCGAGCCGTCGGGCGAGCAGGCGTCGACGTGAATGAACTCGACCCCCAGGGCAAGCAGCCTGTCATCGAGCGTTTCAGCGCGGCGCTCGTTGACGTCGGCGTCTTCGTCGCGGCCGCGCGGATCGTGTGCCGTGAGGACCGCGAAGGGGCGGGGCAATCCTATCGAATCCATCGCCGCAACCGCGTCCCGTGCCACCGGCTCGCGCAGATCGACCCGCACCGGCGGGTCGGTACGGAAGTGGAGCACCGTATCGGGATACCGGTGCCAGTCGGGGTCGAGTTGCTCGGAGATGGGGGGCATTTGGCAATTGGTGACTAGTGACTGGTGACTAGTGACTAGTGATGACGTGCAATAAAGGCTGCCAGCCCGTTGTCACTAGTCACCAGTCACCAGTCACCAGTCACGCCTTATCTGGGCGCCCGCCGCGGCAGAGTCTCCGGCATCTCCGCGATCACGTAGGCCATCACCGCCATCGCCGCGACGCACTGCGCGACTTCGCGCGGGTCGAGCTTGTCCATCGTGTCGGCCTCCGAGTGGTGATACCAGAAATAGCGCGTGCCATCCACATCGAGGCCGAGGCCGGGAACGCCGGCCGCGGTGAGCGGACCCACGTCCGCGCCGGCACCGCCGGCCGTTATCCTCGTCGCGCCGATGGACTCGAGCAGCGTCGCGAGGCCGCCTACCATCGCGACCGCGTCGGCGGATCCGGCGACGCTGAAGCCTTCGGGCGCGAACACCCCGCCGTCGGACTCCATCGCCAGCACGTGCCGCGGGATCTCGGCGGCGTGCGCGTCGCGGTACGCGGTCGCGCCGCGGAGTCCGTTCTCCTCGTTGGTCCACAGCACCACGCGGATGGTCCGGCGCGGCTGCAGCCCGAGCCGCTGGAGCACGCGCAGGACCTCCCACGCCGCGACGCTTCCGCCGGCGTCGTCCATCGCTCCCTGGCCGACGTCCCACGAGTCGATGTGCCCGCCGAGCACTACGATCTCCTCCGGCTTCTCGCGGCCGGCGAGCTCGGCGACCACGTTGCGGGACATCGCGTCCGGGTGCGTCGTCGCTTCCATCTTCAACGTCACGACCACGCTCTCGCCGCGCGCGTGCATCCGGTGGAGCATGGCCGCGTCCTCGACGCTCAGCGCCGCCGCCGGAATCCGCGCGACGGCGGTGTCGTACCGTGTCGCTCCCGTGTGCGGATTCTGCATCGAGTTGCTCGCGACCGACCGGATCAACACCGCGACCGCGCCCAGCTTCGCGGCTTCCACGGGACCGCGGCTGCGATACTGCACGGTCGCGCCGTAGTTGGTGAACGGCACGTCGAACAGCACGATCTTGCCGCGGGCCTCCTCGCCCCTCGCGATCAGCTCGTCGAAGCTCGTCACGACGAGCACGGGCGCGGTGATTCCCGCGGCCGGCGTGGCGACGCTCCCACCAAGACCGAGCATGTGCAGCTTCACCCGACGCGGCTGCACCAGCTCCGCGGACTCGCTGCCGCGCACCCAGTGCGGCACCAGCACCGGCTCGCCGCGCACGTTCACCAGTCCGTCGCGCCGCATCTCCTCGATTATCCAGTCGAGCGCCTGCTCGAGGCTCGCCGACCCGCTCAGCCGGTGGCCGAACTTGTCGGTGAGGAGCGCGACGCGGTCGTACGCCGCGCTGTCGCTCAACGCGGCCGCGATGATCCTGTCGGTCGTAGCGCGATACCGGTCGGCGATCGTCTGCGCGTCCGGCGAAGCCGGGAAGAGCGAAGCCAGCAGCAGCGCGCCGAGCGCTGCACGGAGGAAAGCGTTTCGCATCATTCTGTCACTGTTGGAGTGTCCGTCGGAGTCGCGGTCGCGAGCCCCGGAATCGATATCGTGAAGCTGGTTCCCTCGCCTACGCTGCTCTGCACGAGGATGTCGCCGCCGAGCAGCCGCGCGAGCCGCCGCGTGACGGTGAGTCCGAGGCCCGTTCCCCCGGCCCTGCGTGTCGCCTTCTGCTCGACCTGCCAGAAGGGATCGAACACCTTGTCGAGGTGCTCCTCGGCGATGCCGATCCCGGTGTCGTGCACGATGATCTCGACGTTCTGTCCGGAGGTCGCGGCTTTGACGCTGACCGTCCCCGTTTCGGTGAACTTCACCGCATTGGTGAGCAGATTCACGATCATCTGCCGGACCTTCACGGTATCCGTGCGCATGTACCGCGGCGGGTCGAGCAGGTGCACGACGAAGCCGAGCTCCTTCTCCACCGCCAGCGGCGCCACGAGATTCGCCGAGTCCTCGATCATCCGGTTCACGTCCGCGATCTCCAGGCGGATCGTCTCGCGGCCGGCTTCGATCCGCGAGAACGTCAGGATCTCGTCGATTAGACCGAGCAGGTGCTGCGCGCTGGCCTTGATGCGGCTCAGCTGCTGCGCCTGCTGTGAACTGATCGGTCCCGTGATCCCGTCGGCGAGCAGCTCCTCGTAGCCCATGATCGCGGTCAACGGAGTGCGCAGCTCGTGCGACATCACCGCGAGGAAGTCGCTCTTGGCGAGGCTCGCCTTTTCTGCCGTGACCAGCGCGAGCTCGGCGACTTCCCGCTCGTGCTGCTCGCGGCCGAGCACCGCCAGCCGGTCGGCGTCGGCGCGCTGCACCGCGCGCGCCGCGCGCATGACCATCCAGGTGAACGCGAGCACGATCGTGACCGCGAAGAAGGAGGAGCCCACTTCCGTGCCGTACACGCCGGCGCGCTCGAGAAGCAGCGCGGCCCATCCGACGACGAAAGGCATGGCGATCGCGGGCGGCAGCAGACGGCGCGCGAGCTTTCCGCCGGGCCCTTTGTCCATGACCAGCGCCGAGAAGCCGAACCAGCGCCGCGCGAACACGACGCCGACGCCGAGCACCTGGAGGACGAACATCGCCCAGAGGCTCATCGGGAGGCCCGGCATCGGGCTGTAAAACGCGCTGACGCCGAACGCTCGTCCGACGAGCGCGAAGAATCCGGTGAGGAAGATCGCGAGCCCTATCCACTGCGGCGCGCGGCTCCGGCTGAGCTTGCGCGAGCACAGCGTCCACACCGCGGCGGCAACCAGGACGAATCCCCACGCGGAGTTTACCGGGAGGCTGCTGGTCAGTCCCGGTATCGCCGTGACGCGCGGCCCCAGCAGCGACCAGTCGAAGGCTCTCCCGATCAGCTGCTCGCTCAACGACGCGAGCCCTATGGCCGCAACGACAACCGCCAGGATCGCGGCGGTGAACCGCCGGAGCGTTCCCGCTTCCGCGTCCCGCACGAGCCATAGCGCGGCTCCCGAGAGAACCATGGCCGCGCCCGCGAGCAGCCGAGCCGGAGCGAAGCCGGGAAGCATCCGCGTCAGCTCGGGAATGCCGAGCGACCATCCGAGGAGCACGGCCGTTCCCGAAGCGATCGCGAACAGACTCGCGAAGCCGGGAAGCCTGGTCAGTATGTCGGTTGTTCGCGGGCCGCGCGAACGATCCATTAATGCGGGTCCGAAGGTGGGGCGGGTAAGTTGTACGGGGGCCGGACGAAATTGAAGGTTTCCGGAAGAAAATGGGCAGAAGGTATTACTGAAAGAAAACTGATAAGCTGCCCGCTACCCGCTGGTAGCTGTCCGCCGTCCAGCCTACGACCTGTTGACCGTTCGTCGTGGCTGACCTGCCAATTTCCCGGTGCTCTCGAGCTTTCGCACAAGACCGTGGAGCATCATGCGTACTTCCTCGACCTGGCTGGAGAGCGAACGATGATCGCTCGTCGAGATCGCGCCGACGTCGCGTCCAGCAAGCAAGTGATACTCCAGCTCTGAAAGCGACCCGAGCGAGATTCGGAGGAAGCGCGCGAAGCCGGCTTCGCCCTTTTGCTCCCGTCCCTCGACGATGTTCGTCGGCACCGACATGGCCGCACGGATAACCTGAGATCGGAAGCTCGAATACTGCGACCCGCGCATCCGGCTTGCCACGCGGTGCGCATTGATCGCCAGAGAGTGCGCCTTTCTCCAAACGCGCAGCTTCTTATAGTCGCTCACCCAGGAAGTCTGCGCCTCAACCGAGCCAAGGCGTGAATCACTTCCGTCCGGCAAACATCAATCCGCTGTTCGATCTTCGCGAAGAGTCAACATGCCGTCGGCTGACAAGCGGACAGCTTCCAGCTGGCAGCGGGCAGCTATTCAGTTCTCAGTGGTAGTTCAATCAAAAAGAAAAGGCGGGTGCGATCCGCACCCGCCTTTCCAGCTTGCCGTTCTGCCGTTACTGGTTCACCGGCACCGTCTTCTTGTCGACGTTGTGCCCGATCACCGCACCGGCGATTCCGCCGATGGCCGCGCCGATCAATCCGCCCTTGACCTTGTCTCTGCTGGTCGTGGCGCCGATGACCGCACCAGCCGTGGCGCCGATCGCGGCGTCACGGGCCGTGTTTCTTTGCGTCTCGGTGCGAACCGGAGCCGGGGCCGAGTACGTGCCGCTGCCCGAACTCGAAGCACGTCGCGGCGCCGTGGTCGTGCGCCGCGGAGCCGTCGTCGTCCGCCTCGGCGTAGTCGGCGCCAGCGCCGCGTTCCGCTCCATCATCGAGATGCTGTCCATGCCCGGCGCATACGCTTCACCCGCCAGGCGCAGATCGCTGTCCAGCGCCGCGTCGACGCTCTTGGAATCGTCACCACCGCAGGCCGCCGCGAAAAGAATCGCCGGGACGAGTACGAGTGCTCTGAGTTTCTGCATTGTGTCAACCTCCGCTGACTGGCCGCTGTCGCCCTCATGGCTCCCGCGGTGATGCCTCTTATTAAGGCACGTGACGTGCCATTCGCTGCTGCTTCCATTGGGCCCTTAAGTCCGCGTCTACGCGCTTAACCCGGGAAAATCGCCCAGTTTCCTGAGACTGGTGTCCCCCTCGGAGGACGCAAAAAAATCCCCCATCCGAACGCTTCGGACAGGGGATTTTTCACAGGCTCCAAAGCTACGGGACCACCACGATCACCTTGTCGGCGACCGTCGCGCCCGATGTGATCGTCACACCATCCGGGAGCAGCGCCGGCAGGAAGCCGCTGGCCGCCGGAGGTGTCGCCCGAACCTCGTACGCGCCGGGCAGGAGGAACGAAAACCTGTAATTCCCCGATGCGTCGGTCGAGGTGCTCGCCACCACGTTGGCCGCGACGGTATCGGCCAGCGCCGTGCCGTCCTTGAGCACGTCCACCGTCGCGCCCGCTACTCCCGGGCCGGTCGCGCTCGTGCTGCGAACGGAGCCCGTGAGCACGCCGGTGAGCTCGGTGGCGACGGCGCGAATCACCGGCTTGAACAGCAGGCCGTTGTTCTTGATGCTGTTGCCCCGCATGACAAAGCTGCTCCCGACGTCGAAGTCGAGGATCATCACCGAGCTGTCCTGCGTGATCTGGATCGGAGCGTCGAGATTGATCTTGATGCCCGTCTGAGCCGCGCTCGGGAAGATGATGCCGTTGCCGCCGGTGAGAACAGTGCCGTCCTTCAGCGTCACGCTGGACTTCTGCGTGTCCAGAATGAGACGGAAGCCATTGTAGTTGCCGGTGGCCAGTGAGGTCGTGCCGAGGTTGGTCGTCACGCCGCCCTGCAAACTGAGCAGGTTGATCAAGGCGTTTGGCGACGCGATCGTGGTCCAGCCGCCGGTGTCCGACGCGTCACTCGCTTCGGCCTCGCTCACGCTCTGCGTGCGGGCGTCGATGCGGACCACCCACATGTCTACGCTACTCACTTCCGCGAACGGAAATGGCGCGTCCGTCAGCTTGACGGTGAGCTTGCCGGTGTTGGACCCCGTCGTGTCGCTGCACGCGGTTACCGCGGTAACAGCCATCAGCGAGCCGAGAACGGCGCGCGAGATCTTGCGAATCATCTGAATGCTCCTGTTCGATGTGAAAAGCAAAACGGAAGGACGCCGGCGACCGCGCCATGGCGGTCGCCAGCGCTTACCTCACCTTCGACTACGGTCGGCCCGCGCCAGCGGGGCGGCCACGTCCGCCGCCTGCGACGGGCGGGACGTTGGTGGGCGGCCCGCCACGGACCGTGCCCCCGGCCGCGCCTGCACCGCGTCCACCTGCAACAGCGCGCGCGCGTCCGGCCACGGCCTGCTCAGGCAGTGCGGCCAGCTCGGCATCGGTAGCGCGGGCGTTCATCCGCTCCACGACCTGCGCCAGCGCAACGTCGGACGGCAGGCCGCGATCTACGAGGCTGCCAAGCACAAACAGCGGAACGGCAAGCGACCGTCCCGAAGGAGCGCTTCTCGCCAGCTCGCTGACCTGTGCGCCGTCGACACCCTTGCGAATCACCTCGGCGCCCGCGGCGATGTCGTCGCCGGTCGCAACGTCGGCTCGGCCACGCGCCAGCGCCGCTCTCGCCTCGCCCATGGCGCGCGACTGGTCGGCGACCGAACGGGCGATGGAGCTCGCTTCGACGCCCTTGGCCGCGAGCATCAGAGCGCGCTGCTCGAGGGCGTGCGCGGGAAGGCCTCTGTTGCGCGCTTCGGAAACCGTCGCGATCACGCGATCGGCGACTTCGGCGGGGAGAACCGCGCGCAGACGCGCGCTCAGATCCTCGGAAGTCCCCTGGGCCGAAACCGGGGCGGCAAGCGCAACCAACGCCGCCAGAACAGTAAATGCTTTCATTCCTTGCTCCTGAATGGGATGTGGCTCGGTACGCAGATATAGACCAGCCGATCCGCGCCTTCCGTCACATCCTCTTTCACGGGACCAGCAGAATCCCCACCGACCCGCCAAATTCATCCTTTATCGCGGTAAGCCCCTCAGGCACGACCCAGCTTCCGCCATCGAGACGCACGTTGAGCTGGTGCACGCCGGGGGAGATCGGCAGCGAGATGGCCCACGTTCCCGACGGCCGCCCCGGACTCATTTGAACGGGAGTCCAATCAGTGAAGTCGCCCATGATCTCCACGGTCCGCGCCGCGGTAGCCCGGAACGTGATCGTGCGCACCGCGCCGGGACCAGCGGTCACCGTCATAGCGGGCGGAGCGACGCGCGTGCCTCCGAGAACGTCGGCGGACAGCAACACGGGAGAGCGGCGCGTGTTCATCGGCGCGACCCTCAGGCCGAGCGTGACGTACCTGGCGGCGGAAAAATCCTGCCCCGGGTCGGCAGGATAGCTGCCGATGCCGGCGGTGATGCCGACCGCGCGCAACAGCCAGGCTGTCGCGTTCACGCTCGCCCACGGATCCGGATCGTCATCATAGCCGTCGATCGCCGAACGCATCCCGGCGACGCCGATCAGCTCCAGGCGGGAGTTGTCGAACCTGATCGTTCCCTCGACGTCTGTGTAGCGCAGGCCGCCGGCGATCCGCACCGGCATGATCACCGCCTGCGCGATGGCGAAGCCGGTCTGCATCCAGGCGCCGAGTTCGCCCGCGTTCATGGATCGCCAGCCGATGGGATCTTTCACGCTCCCCGCGCTCGCGCCGAGCCATGCCCCCGCGCTGCGCCCCGAGAGGTGCAGCCTGCCGCCGCCAGCGAGCTGTCCGCTCCCCGAACCCGCGCCGTACGAGGTGATGGAGCCGCCGCCGTGCAGCTCGCCCCGCGCGAAAGCGAGTGCGGGCGTGAGGACCGAACCCTGCGCGGCGCCGAATGTCGTCCAGCTCGATTGCTGCGTCGTCGAGCCGGAGAGCGTGGCGGAGAAGCCCGTGTTGCGGGTGAGTGAATACGCGGACGCGCCGACCGTAGCGGCACTCACCTGAACCGTGTCCCCATACCGGACCCGGGCGCCACCCGCGTCGAAATAAACTCCGGCCTGCGCGAACACGAGCGACGACCATCCGCACATTGCGGCGCCTGCCAGCGCGATCAGATTCCGCATGTTCCTTGTAGTGAAAGAAACTGTTCCAGGGGCGGCCGGCAGGCGCCTACTCCGCCGGTGGCCGGCCGCGCCCGGCGTTGTCGGGCCGGCCCGGAACTATTGCAGGACGCGCGCCGGGTCCGCGGGCTCGCACTCTGGCCGCGACCGCGGGCGGCGCGCCCGCGGCGATGTCCCGCCCTACCTGATTGCTGAACGCGATGACGTCCCCGTCGGCGGCGCGCCGCTCGACGAGGGCCAGGATTGCGCTGACCGCGGCGTCCACCGGGACGCCGCGGGCCACGAGATCCGCCAGCGTCCCCACGGCGACCGTCACTGACTGGCCGCCGCGCAGCTCGCGGATCCGCGAGAGCGTCGCCTCGGGAACGCCCGCGTGCAGCGCGCCCGCGCCGGCCACCAGCTCGGCTTCCGTGGACCGTTGGCCGAGCGCGGAGCGCGCCGTCGAGAGCTCGCCCAGCAGCTCGCTGACCGCAGCCAGCACACGCGCCGACGGCGCGCGCTTCGCCGCGCCCTGCAACGCCTTCTGCACGAGCGGCTCCGTGGGCAGCGACCGCGACCGCGCCGAATCGACGACGCGCGTGACCGCGGCCGCCGTGCGCGCGTCGAGGCGCGTCGACACGCGCGCGTCCTGCGCCGACGCCGCGAACGCCGCGAGCGCCGTCAGCACCGTGGCAATAGTGAGACTGCGGAACAGAATGCGGATCACGTCGCACTCTCCCCGACGGTGATCACCGAGTTCGGCATGCCGAAGTCGTCCTCGACCGCCGTGGGCGCCGCGGGATCAGGCGTCCAGCGATTGCCGTCCACCATGAACACGTACTGATGTCTGCCCGCCGCGAGCGGCACCGTGATCGTCCACACGCCCGCGTCGGCCGCTTCGCGCAGCGGCGTTGCCGTCGAATCCCAGTCGTTGAAATCGCCGACGAGGGACACCGTGCGCGCTTCGGGCGCGACCAGCATGAACTGCACGAGCTTGATCGTGTCGGCCGCGGCCGCGGGCGCGGCCGGCAACGTCGCGGCCACCTGTGTCGCGACGCGCTCAGAGCCCGCGCGGTCCAGCGTGAGCACCGCGAGCGCGATCCCGGCGGCCGCCGCGAGTCCCGCCAGCGGCGAAAGACGCAGAACGCGCGGGCGCACGATCCACGCGAGCACGCTGGTGCCTTCACGCTTGCGCGCCGCGGCCATGACCCGCGCCTCGAACCCCGTGCTCATCTCCACCGGCTCGCGAAGCGGCCTCGCAATCTGCTCGAGGAAATCCTCGTCATCCTGCTTCATGCGGTACCTCCCCCATCAGTTCACGCAGATGGTCCGCCGTGCGCTTCACGCGCATCTTGAGTGCCGAAACTCCGACACCGGTGACCTCCGCAATCTCTTCGTAGCTCATCTCTTCCACGTACTTCATCAGGAACACTTCGCGCTGCGCCGGATCCAGCTTTCCGATCGCGGTCTCGATCTCGGACCCATCGCCGCCGGCGGGAGCCGGAGAATCAACCGCCGCCCGCTCGAGCGCCCCTTCGTCGTGCACCACCAGCCGCAGCCGGTTGGCGCGCCTGCTCGCCGCCGTCCGGCATTGATTCGACAGAATCGAATGAAACCACGGACCAAAAGCGCTCTTCCGGTCCCGCTTGCCCAGCGCGCGGTAGACGCGCACGAACGCATCCTGCAAAGCTTCTTCCCCGTCCTCACGGTTGCCGAGCATGCGCACCGCGAAGCGCGCGTATCGCGCGGTATAACGGGACACCAGGACCGCGAATGCGTCCGTGTCTCCCCCCAGCACCGCGTCGACGACCTGCTCGTCAGTGAGGTCCGTCACAGGATATAGACTATATGGTGGCGTGCTTGGGTCACATCCGTAGGATTGCGGACTGAGGACTGAGGACCCTTGCGGGCTCAGGACTAACGGCCATTGACGATCGAGGACTGATTGAGGATTGCGGAAAGAAACACCTATCGCTTCCTCCGCGCGGTTGGGCCCATCCTCGGTCCTCAATTAGTCGCCGATCCGCAATTGTAGTTAGTTCTGAGTCCGCAAGGTCCTCAGTCCTCAGTCGGAAGCAGCATATTCCTCTACTTCAGAATCTTCCTGGAGGCGGCCCTGACGCGCGTAAACATCTCGACCGACAGCATGTGGGAGCCCGTGGTGGGGTATTCGCGGGTCGTCCGCGTGGGCTCGCACATCTACGTGTCCGGCACGACGGCCACGAGCGACGGCGGCCCGCTCGTGGGAAAGGGCGACCCCCACGCCCAGGCCATCCAGACGCTTACCAACATCGAGACCGCGCTGCACCGCGCCGGCGCGCGGCTGAGCGACATCGTGCGGACGCGGATCTACGTGACCGACATCGACCAGTGGGAGGAGATCGGCCGCGCGCACTGCTCCTTCTTCGGCGAGATTCGCCCGGCCACAAGCATGGTCCAGGTCGCGCGGCTGATCGATCCGGACATGCTGGTCGAGATCGAGGCGGAGGGGCTCATTGAGAAGACGTGACTAGTGACTAGTGACTAGTAACGGCGTGGCTCAGAACCCGTGCTCGAAGCTCAAGTACAGGAGCAGGCCAGATACCCGCATTCCGTCCCGCGCGTCGATCGTCAGGCCGGCGCCGGGGACGATCTGCGCACCCGAGCGGAGATTGATCGCGCCGCGGACTGCGGGCACAAGAGTGAGCGACGTCTCTGACGTTCGCGTTCCGCCGATGCCCGGCGTTTCCGCTCGCGACCACACCGATTCGGCGAGCAGGTTCAGCATTGGATGCAGCAGCCACACCAGGCTGGCTCCGGCGAACAGCTCGCTCGCCGCGCGCCGCGTTCCGTCCACGGCGCGCGCGGATGGAATCACCGATCCGCCCACGTTCCAGTGCGCCGCCAGCGTACGGCCAATCTCCAGTGAGACGGGCAGGTTTAGCTCGACGCCCGCTCCCCCCGCGCCCCTCCCACGCTCGGCGCTGCCGGTGGGAAGCAGCGCGCTGATCCGAAGGACGGACTCGCTGCGCGCTTGGGCGAGCCAGCGATACCTGTAGTTCAGCGCGACGTCCCCGATGCCGGAGCCGCCGGCTGTGCTCACGAGCGGGACGGAGTAGCTCAGCTGATGATCCTGGCTCAGGAACGGCCACTCCTGCGTGAAGCCAAGCTCCCAGTCGCGCGTCGCGCGGTCGCGAGCGAACAGCAGGATGTGTTGTACGACGCCCGGCTCCTGGTTGTACGCCTCCTCTATGAGGAAGCTGTTGTCGCGGATGGGCGGCGGATCCTGCGAGTCCGCGGTGGACGGGAGAAACAGGAGACAAAGGAGCAGCGGCAACCGTCGCATCAGGCGGTTACCAGAAGTCCGGTGAGGTACATGATCAGCATGCCGGCGAGAAAGCCGGTGACGTTGAGCGGAGCGGCGATGCTGCCCTTCTCGTCACCCGGGAAGAGGCGCGCCAGCTCGACCAGCACCTGTACGATCGCGCCGGCGCCGATGGCGAAGAACAGCGCGGTCCACCCCGGGCTGTAGGTAAATCCGCCGATCCATGCTCCGATGATCGTGGGGACGCCCGCGAGCAGACCGAGCACCGCGAGCAGCCCGAGCGTCACCCTGCTCTTTGTCAGCGGCGCGAGGATGGCGAGACCTTCGGTTGTGTTGTGCAGCAGAAATCCGATCACGAGGAAGCTGCCAAGCGCGATCTCCCCGCTCGCGTACGCCGCTCCGATCGCAAGCCCCTCGCCCAGGTTGTGCAGTCCGATGGCCAAGGCGACGAGCATCGCGACGTACACGGGCGAGGCCGAGCCACCGCCCCTTCGCCGGCGGCCGACCGCGGCCAGCACGAGCGGCGTACCGACGAGCCCGAGGAGAACCAGGCCGAGCCCCTGAAATGCCGTGGGAACCAGCGCGGAAAGCTCGACGGCCTCGGCCAGCGCGTCGACGCCGAGGAACAGGAGCAGGCCGGCGGTCAAGCTCAGGAAGAACTCTATCCATCTTTGCGAGAGATTTCGCAGGAACGGAAACCAGAGCAGCCCGATGAACACGGGCACCACGCCGGCGTACAGCCCGAGCAGCGCGAAGGTCGTGAGATAGCGCGCGTCCGGCGCGGGCGTGCGGACCGCGACCGCTACCTCCTTGTCGAAGGTGAGTCCGGTGCTCGTCACCAGCCGCACGACGACCGGCTCGCCCTCCACCCACGGATACGGAATGGTGATCTCGCGCGACTCCAGCCGGCCGATGGTCCGCGATCCATCAACCGTGTGCACCCACGACGCGTCGTCCACGAGCACCTGCGCGACCGTGACGGGCGCCGGCCCTCCATTCACGGCGTGCACCCGGAGCACGCCGCGATCCGGCAGCGTCACCCGCGTGATGGTGAGCTCCTCCACCGGAGGAAACGATCCGGTGAATACGCCGGCGGGTCCGAAGCGCAGAAACAGCAGGAGAAAAACGAGCAGCGCCACGAGCGGCAGCAGCGCGGCAAGCCAGGTGCGCGTGCGGTCCGGGCGGGATACCCCCGCGGCGTCAGCCAACGGCCGGGCCCCGCACCACGAACATCCCGGTCCATCCCAGCTCGGCGAATTCGCTCTGATGGGCGTGAAAGAGAAACGGCCCCTCGTGGTCGTAGGTGAACTCGAGAATCGCGCGCTCGCCCTGGCAGAGCATCACGTTGTCGGTGAATTCGTGGTGCGTGAGATTCGTGCCGGTCCGGTACAGCCGGTAAAAGTTCCCGTGGAGATGGAAGGAGTTGATCGGGTCGAACTCGGTGAGATTCACCACGTAGGCGCGCACCGGCTCGCCCAGCCGGAGCTCGATCGGATGCTTCTGATAGTGAAACGCGACGGAGTTGACCGCGTAAATCTCGTTCTCTCCGTCGAAGTTCGTATCGAAGGCGTTCATCACCATCACCAGCTCGCGCGCGGGCGGGCGACCTTCCTTGGGATCGATGATGAATGCGCCGTACAGTCCCTTGTGGATGTGCCGCTTGAGCGGAACGGTGTGGCAGTGGTACAGGTGCAGCCCGAACGGGGCGGCGTCGAATTCGTACGTGTAGCTCCGGCCGGGCGCCACGACCTCGAACGCGCCGTCCATGTTCGCCGGGTGAAAGCCGTGAAAATGGATCGTGTGCGGATGCGTCCCGGAATTGGTGAAGTGGACGCGGAGACGGTCCCCTTCGGTGCAGCGGATCGTCGGCCCGGGAACCTGCCCGTTGTAGCCCCACGCCGGGAAGAACACGCCCGGCACGACTTCGAGCTCGAATTCCGTGGCTTCCATGTCGTACTCGCGCAGAGTCTGCCCAGATGGAAGAGTCGACTCGCGGCCGTAATCGAAGCGAGTGAGGAAAGCCGTCGGGTCGAACGAATCCCGCCGGAGCTCCCCCACCGCCATCATGTCGTGATGGGAGCCGTGCCCGGGGGCCAGTCCGCCTTTCAAGGTGTCGCCGGCGGCCAGCGGGCCTCCGCGCTGGACGCAGGCGGTCCCGGCCGCCGCCAGCCCGACGGTACCCAGCGCCCCCCATTTCACGGCCTGCCGCCGGCTCATCAAGGGCGCGACGAGGTCCTTTCCTTCCGGCGCCCGGTCGTTCTGATCAGACATAATCCCTGTTTTAGTGTACCCTAAATAATGGTTTAGTGCGGCGGAATGCGCAATGGAGGCCTTCGGGCACACCTATAGGATGGCATGGCCCCTGCGACTCTCCGGGGCATGAGCGGCGACTTCGCACACGACAGGCGGAAGGCGGCAGCTCCCCCGCCGGCCTTTCTCGCGCCCCACACCCGGAAAACCGGCAAGCCCGGCGTTCCGGAAAAGCGCGAATGCCTCGCGTGGTACTGCCGCCGCGCCGCCCGCGTCGCCGGTCAGGTCCTGGGAGCGATCGCGCTGCTCACGGCCGGAACCGTCTTCGCCATCAGCCGGCAGCCGCTGCATTTCGCCAAGCCGGGCGGGCTACTCAGCCTCCCCGTCGCCGTGGTTCAGCCCAACACGCAGGAGGACGAGATCTACCGGGTCTCGCGCGTTCTCCGGCTCCACACCAAGGACACGCTGCTGGCCGACAGGATCGCGCGCTCCTTCGTCATCGAGGGCGGCAAGAAGAACATCGACCCGGCCCTGTTGATCGGCGTGCTGCTCACCGAGGACGCGACACTCGACGTGAAGGCGCGGAGCAGCGTCGGCGCGCGCGGGCTGATGCAGATCATGCCGTTCCACAGCGGCAAGTACGGCTGTTCGTCACCCGACCTGTACAACGTCGAGGCGAACATCTGCCACGGCGTCGCGATCCTGGCCGAGTACATGGGGAAGACGAAGACAGTCGAGAAGGCGCTGCTCCGCTACAACGGGTGCGTGCGCGGCAGGAACACGCCCAACTGCCACACGTATCCGAACAAGGTCCTCAGGTACTCCCGCACCGCGGCCAGCCAGATGGTAGCCGAGCTGACTGAATAGCAGCTATTGGCTGTTGGCTATTGGCTATTAGCTAACGGCTCCCTGTGGTCGATGATCACTCGCTCCATACTGCGGCGCAGCCGCATCCGCACTCTGTAAAGCAGCAGCGCCGCCACCATCATCAGCGCGACGAGCGATCCCCACCACAGCCCTTCCGCGCCCAGCCGCGCGCCGAAACCGAGCAGCAAGCTCAGCGGCAGCCCGACGAGCCAGAAGCCCAGCGCGGCCGCGATCATGGGAAAGCGCGTGTCGCCGATTCCCCGCAGGATACCGGCGGATACCACCTGCGTTCCGTCGAACACCTGGAACAGCCCCGCGATCGGAATCAGCCCCGCGGCGAGCGCGATCACTTCCTGGTCCCGCGAGTAGAGGCCGGCGAGCCCGAAGGGAAAGAGCAGGAACACAGCCGCGGCGAGGCACATGAACCCGACGCCGCACACCAGTCCCGCGACCGCGTACCGGCGCACCGCCGGCTCGTCCCGCGCCCCGACCGCGCGTCCGACGAACACCGCGGTCGCCGAGCCCACGCCCACCGGAACCATGAACGTCAGCGACGCGAGATTGATGGCGGCCTGATGCGCGGCGACAGATACGATCCCGAGCAGTCCCATGAGCAGGATCAGTCCGCCGAAGTACGACACTTCCAGCTCGTGCTGCGCGCCTATCGGAAGTCCGAGGCGCAGCATCCGCGCGAGCGGCGCGCGCTCGAGAGCCTGCCGCCGCAACGGCCGCACGTACGGTCGCAGCCGCCGCCACGCGAGAGCCAGGAGAACCAGGACGAGCAGCGTGCGGGAAATCGACGTCGCCAGCGCCGCGCCCGTCACCCCGAGCGGCGGAAACCCGAGGTTCCCGAAGATGAGTGCCCAGTTGAGCCCGACGTTCGCGAGGTTGCACAGCAGGATCGTCGCGACGATCGCGCGCGTCAGGCCGAGCGCCTGCAGCAGCTGCCGGAAGACGAGGAACGCGTTGAAGGGAAGGAGGCTGGGCAGACAAATCAGCACGTACCGCGCGGCCAGCGGCACCAGCTCGTCCGGCTGCCGGAGAGCGCGCAGCACTCCTTCCGCCGGCAGCATCAGCGCGCCGAGCACGGCACTAAGCACGAGCGCGAGCAGCAGCCCGCGCTGGACCGCGAGCGCTATCCCCGTCTCGTCGCGCGCGCCCACCGCCTGCGCGATGAGCGGATCGAGCACGAGCAGCACGCCCATGCCGAAGATCGCGACCACGAAGAAGTAGAAGTTCCCGATCGCGGTGGCGGCGAGCGCTTCCGCGGAGAACCGTCCCGCCATGATCGCGTCCACCACGCCCATCGTCATCAGTCCGACCTGGACGACGACGATGGGCGTAGCGAGCGAGATCAGCGCGCCGTATTCACTCCGGCTGGGACGCAAGACGGTTCCTCGTGCATGGTTCGTGGCTCACGCGACGCCCTCCACGACTCGCCGCGCGAACCACCAACCATAATCGAGAGCAGGACTCCCCGTCACTTACGTCCTAAGCCGTCACTCGCGGGCAAGCGCGAACCGGTCGCTTCCGGGTACAGTTCGCTCGAAAATGTCGCCAAGGAGCAGTGACGTGAGCATCGAGCGGACACATTCGCGCTGGTCCGGTCGCACAATCATCGTTACGACTCTCTTCCTGCTCGTCGTCGGCGGAGCGGTCGCCGGTTGCACCGCGGCGCAGCCCGGGGCCGCATCCGCGCCCACCGGCTTCGACGTGCCGGGCAACATGTCGCCGCAGACGATCGCAGCGGGACGGGACATTTTCCGTTTCGAGACTTTCGGCGACGAGCAATTCTGGACCGACACGGCGCGCATGCACGAAGTCGTGCAGAAATCGGTCAGCCCCAACACCGCGCTGTCCGTCGGGCTGAAAGTGGATGCCGAAGCGATTCCGCCGGACGTTGCCCAGGCAATCAAGGCAGGTCAGGTCGACCTCAACAGCCCGGCCACGACGGTGACGCTCCTGAAGCTGAACGCCGTCGTTGGACTCAAAGGAGCGGTGAACACGGTGGGCGGCCGCGACACGCTCGTCCGCCTCGGGATCACGTGCGCGCTATGCCATTCGACCGTGGACAACTCGTTCGCACGGGGAATCGGCCGGCGGATGGATGGCTCGCCGAATAGGGATCTGAACGTGGGAGCGATCATATCACTCTCGCCCGCGATCACCCCCGCGCAAAAGGCGGTGTATGGCTCATGGGGCCCCGGCAAGTACGATCCGCGCTTCAACTTCGACGGCAAGAGCACGCCGCTCGTCCTCCCACCCGCGTACGGCCTGGCTTCCACCCGCAACGTGACGTTCACCGCGGAAGGACCTATCTCCTACTGGAACGCGTACGTAGCGATCACGCAGCTACACGGGCGCGGCAACTTCTCCGACCCGCGAGTCGGGATCGACATACGGCAGTCGCCGGACCTCGTGGCGCCCAAGCTCGCCGCGCTGCGGGCGTACCAGCACAGCCTGCAGACGCCCGCGCCGCCGGCCGGGAGCTTCGACGCCGCGGCGGCCGCGCGCGGAAGATTGGTCTTCAATGCGAATTGCGCGTCGTGCCACGTCGGCGCGACCGGGACCGACAACAATTCCGGCGTGCTGCACGATCCGTCGGAGACCGGCATGAGCGCCGCGTATGCGATGCGCACGGCCAACAAGCGGTATCGCACCACGCCACTTCGCGGGCTCTGGCAACATCCGCCCTATTTCCACGATGGAAGCGCCGCGACGCTCGACGCCGTGGTCGCGCATTACAACAACGTTCGCCGCCTCGGCTTGAGCGCGTCGCAGCAGGGCGACCTCGTTCAATTCCTGAAATCGTTGTGACGTGGCTCGGGAGCAACCGGCACTGGACCAGGAACATCATCGCCAGCCCATAGATCAGAGCACGCGTAGGTAGCAGCTCCGGATGCTTGTGACGCGGATCATGGCAGCCGCGTCCTGCTACCAGGGGTTGGTGAAAGTCCCTGCCGAGTGGTTGGCGGCAGGGGCTTTTTTTGTTGGCAGGCTTCGAGGGAACCGAAAGGGAACTGCAACTTTCCCGGAGATTGTAACCGGTCATCTTATTGGTCATGCAGGGAGACGAGGGCCACTTCTCGAACGTGTACGACGACGACGCGCGGGCCCTTGCCTACGCGGCGCTCGATTTCCCCGGTACGTACTTCCTCGCCTACCGCGACCTGCCGGCGATCATCGCCGGGCACGTCACCGGGCGCGAGGCATTGGACTTCGGCTGCGGTGCCGGGCGGTCCACACGGTTCCTGAAGCAGCTCGGATTCGACACGACCGGCATCGACATCTCGGCGAAGATGGTCGAGCTCGCTCGGAAGCTCGACCCCGCCGGGAGCTATCACAGGGTCGAAGACGGTGACTTCAGCGCGCTCGCGCCCGGCCGCTTCGATCTCGTCCTGTCGACGTTCGCGTTCGACAACATCCCGGGCGTGAGCAGACGGCGCGACTTGCTGCACGGGCTTCGGCGGCTCCTCGGCCCCGGCGGGCGAATCATCCTGCTCGGGTCCACACCCGACATCTACATGCACGAGTGGGCCTCGTTCACCACGCGCGATTTTCCTGACAATCGCGACGCGAAGAGCGGGGACCCTGTGCGCATCGTCATGCAGGACGTCCCCGACCGGCGGCCGGTCGTCGACCTCATCTGGTTCCACGAGGACTATCTCGCGCTCTTCGCTGCCGCGGAGCTCGAGCTCGTCGCGCGATTCACGCCGCTGGGCAGGCCCGACGACGGGCAGAGCTGGATCAGCGAGACGGCGATCGCGCCGTGGGTGATCTACGTGCTACGAGCTAGTCTCGGTCCCTAGCTAGCGGCCGCGCGCGGGGCGGATTTCGCTTCGCTCTGCCCAAGCTTGCCAAGTTATCCAAAAAAGGTGCTGCGTATCCAGCCGATTACGGCCAGCAGAAGCATAAACCCGACGAACAGGATGACAACTTCCGTCCGGTTTCCGAAGTGTGTCGATTTTCTTTCAGGAGCTGTCTGCTTTTTCACTTCCACCTGGTCACGCCTAGATATCCTGCGCCAGAGCACCGATGCTGCCGGCACAACAGTTACCAGTAATGCAAAGAATATGAACCAACCCATCACGGGGTCTTCACGAAGAAAGTTCAAGAATTCAGTAGCAGCTTGTCCCGCACGGCGGAGGGCACCTCTATCCCGACAGAATTGGCAAGCAGCAGCGCGTAAATAACGACGTCGGCAATCTCATGCCGAAACTTCGCGAGATTCTCGGGGCTACTGAACCACTCTGTAACCGTCAAAGAGGCGCGGGCCGGAATCGAACCGGCGAATAGCGGTTTTGCAGACCGCTGCCTTACCACTTGGCTACCGCGCCGTGTGTGGGGAATACGTAAAATAGCGGGAAGGAGGCTGTTAGCTATTGGCTGTTAGCAGTTAGCTGTTGGCTGTTGCAGTTAGCACGCAGCACGCAGCACGCAGCACGCAGCACGCAGCACGCAGCACGCAGCACGCAGCGCGGTTACCCGCTCTTCCCCCGCAGCCCTTCGGCGAAAAACACGATCTCGCTCATCAACCGCCGCTCTCCGATCTCCCGCGCACCGTCACCTTCGACCGCGAGCCGAGGGTTCTTCCGCCTGAGCTTCCGCTCTATCCACAACCCAACGTCATACCCGGAAGCGAGCTGCCGGCCATCCCGCCCTTCCGCCGTCGGCACTCCCCCGAGCGCGTTCGCGGGCAGATCCAGCAGCTCCCGCCACGCCGCCGGCGCGAGCCGCGTGCGCGCGCCGAACAGCACCACCGCCGCGAACCGCTCGCGCAGCTCGCCGTTCTCGGCGCCCCGCACGCGCGACTTCGTCACCATCCCGGCGAGCAGATCGAGCATCGCGGACACGTGCCGAGCAGTCGGGCGGATGACTCCCGTCTCCCACCGCGCCACCGTCACCCGCCCCACTCCCACCGCGTCGGCGAAATCGGACTGCGTGAGCCCGAGACACCGCCTGCACCGCGCCGCGCCGTCCGCACGCACCGCCGTGCGCGCCAAGGCCCCCCAATCACTGTTCGCTCGCTTCATCACCCCGAATTCTATGCGCGGTAAGCTGTAGTCGCAGCCTCGTCGCTCAACAACCTTCCGCCGTTACGTCCTCACGCAAAACGGAACGACGGTGAACGCACACCGCGCCAAAAAAAAACAGCCGGGCGCGAGCCCGGCTGTTTCTCGAAAATCTCCCCCGCTCTCCCTACTTTGTCCGCACCACGACCAGCCTGAGCCTGTCGGTCGGTACGCCATTGTTGACCGTGAATCGCACCGTGCTCGTCGTTCCCGCCGCCACGCCCAGCCTGTAGTAGGCCGCACCCCCATTGGTCATCGTCAGAGACGTCGCCTCGGTAAGGCTGTTGACCTTGAGCGGATACACATTCGGATCATTGATCTCCGGCAGGAGCGTCCTGAAGTTCCAGCTCGGGTGCGTGTACTGCGCGAGAAGGCCGCTGAGCCCGATGTCGTCCACGTAGTTCGCGACCGCCCAGTCCTTCGCGGCTCCGGTGATATTCGGGTCGAACCTGTTACGCAGGTTCACCATGCCGGTGTCAACCGAGTTCTTAACGAGCTGTGCCCATATAGGCTCGACGACGAGCACCGCCATGGACGGCGCGGTTGCGGGAGCCGAATAAAACCGCGGACCCGTGTGCGCCCGATTGGCGTACGCCGCGCGCGCTGCGGGGACCCGGCTCGGCAAGTCGCGGCGTTCCAGCCGGCGCAGCCTGTCGTGGACCGTGTAGTCGAGCTGCACCCCGCTGCCCGGTCCAAGGCTCCCCGCAGCGAACGTCGAGAGCCGCGCGCCAGCCGGGGCCGCCGAGGGGTTAGGCGGTCCCGTGACCGCGATACTCGAAGTCGCGCTGGCTGTCGTGGTCATCGTCCCGTCCGTCGCAGTCGGGCCGCTACCCGTCGCGGGAATGTCCGCCGCGAAGGCGACGATCGTGAACTCGCCCAGGCTCGCGCCCGGTGCGACATCGAACTGGGCCGCGGCGGCACCGTCTATGCGGCACCGTCCGCCCAGCGCGAGCGATACCGGCGCCGCGCACGTCGACTCAGTGACGGCGGTCGAACCGATGCGATCGGCGAGATACCGCAGGAACGACCAGGCGGCTCCACGAGTCTCGAGATCATCACCCTTCTCGTACGGCGAGTTGTTGTGCGGGGTCCTGAGGTAATTCCTGAACCGCACGGCGTTGGAGATCCCGAATAGGTTGAACGCCTGCCGTCGCGGCTCCGTGGCCCGGATCTCGTTCGCCCCCAGGTTCATCCTGGGCTGCGCGTCCCCGCTGGCGTCGTAGAATAGAAGCTCCTCGGCGATGTGCGACAGCCCCTCTTCCATGTAAATGGTCTCCGGCCACAGCGCCCCCTGAGTGATGAACAGGCGCCGGGAGGAGTTGATGAGATGCTGCATCTCGTGCCCGATCACGCCAACGGTGATGCGTCTGACATCATCCACCGACCGGGGATTTTGATTGATCGAGCCGGTCGGATCCGGCACGAGCAGATAGAACATCTCGGCTACGTTGCTCGCCGAGCAGGCCGGAAGCCCTCCGCCGGCGGTTTTCGGGAACAGGTCGCGCCCGAAAAAGAACCCGCCCACCACGCCCGTCGAGCCGGCTTCGGTGAGCTCGTTGACCGCGCGGGTGAACAGCGCGATCACCCTCGCGTTGTTGTCTATGTCGGCGGGCTCCCCGAAATTCTCGGTGAGCACGGGCCAGACGAGACTCTCGAACGACGCCGCGAACGCCTCGTAATCGGCCGTCGTGAATCCATTCGGCGGGTTGTTGACGTCGGCGTAGATCAACAGGTGGGCGGACGTGGCCTCGAGCCTGGCGGACGCCATGATCGGGTCGCTGCACGACTGCACCGCGTTCACGTTGAACGACTGTTCGGTCACCGCCGCCTGCACGAGAATAGAAGTTTCCTTGAACACCGTGCCCGCGGTGGCCCGGATCGTCGTCGTGCCGAATCCCGTAGCCGTTACCAGTCCGGAGCCACTGACCGTCGCGACCGCCTGGTTGCCCGACGTCCACGAGACAGGCGCAGAGACCGGATTGCCCGAACCATCCTTGGGCGTGGCCGTGAGCTGGACCGTCTCTCCGATGACAAACAGCCGCAGACTGCCGGTCGGCACCAGATCGACCGAAGCCGGCCCGGCCGGCGGCGTAGGACCATCCCCCCCACCGCACGCAGCCGTAAACATCAGACCAGCGGCAACGAGCACTCTCGTCGCGGAAAAAACGCTCATGCGCAATGCCACCATATGATGAGGAGAGCTCGAGGTCCGGGTGTCGTATGCGAAATTGAAGCTATGACTGGAAACCGCCAAAGCAATCGGACGCGCCCCGGAGCCGTACAGCCCCGGCCACCAGAGCATCCGCACCGCATTACCATGACTTCTATGCCGATCGAACGGAAACGGTCCCTTCAACGACGGCGGCCATGCGACGACTCGATGTGACGACTAGGCGGACCGGCGGCCTGGTGAGGTTCTGGCTGGCGGGGCTGCTCATCGCCGCGGGCCTGTACTGGATCGGCCGGACGGTGCCGGCCGCCCGCGAGCTCCTGATTCCCGGCTACTGGATCCTGGCCGCGCTGGCGTTCTTCTTCACAGTCCGCTGGTACCGGCCGCGGCGCGGCGACCGGCGGCGCGGCGAGCGGAGGGATCAGTGATATTTTTCCGGCTCGACCACGAGCTGCGTCAGCTCGTCCACCCGGTCCTGCAGTAACCGGTCGCCCGCGCGGGAAAGCTCCGCCGCGCGGTCCGTCACCTGATCCACCAGCGACCGCACCCGCTCCGGCTCCTCCGTCATCTCCAGCAGCTCGCGCAGCGCGGACGACGGCGGCAGGTCGCCCGCGAGGCAGCGCTCGAGTACCCGCCGCGCGGTCTCGGGGTGGATGCCGGACGTCAGCCTGATCGCCGCCGCCCGCTCGTTACCCTCGCGTCGTGTCATGTGCAGATGTGCGTTTTGCACGAACCGCGCCCGACAGCTAGATCAGCGGAGCGCCCCGGCCAGGACCACCGGACCCGTCGGCGACCGGGCGCCGCCGCCCAGGTCCTCCTCCTCACTGATCGACACCGTGTTCAGCGCGGCGAGCGCGAGCCGATGCTCCGTGCTGAACGTCCCGGTCCCATCGGCGCCCGGCCGGAAGGTGCCGAGCGCGACACGGCCGTCGTCGGTGCCCAGCCAGACCTGGAAGACCCTCCCCGGACGCGGCTGCCGCAGGCTGTAGACGAACAGCGTCCACCGGTCGCTCCGCCTGTCCCAGAACATGCGCGCCAGCGGCTCGCGCGCCTCACGGTTGTACAGGCTGATGATCCGCACGCCCGGCCCGGTCACCGACGCGATCGTCGTGTCGCGCTGGGCGACGGCCTGCTCCAGCTCCGCCACGCGCGAGTCGTCGACCGCGGACTCCGTCGCTCCACCGTCCGCCAGCGAGTCGCGCTCGCCCCGCGAGTTCAACATCGCGGCGATCGAGCCCACGGCGATCAGCGTCGCCACCACCGCGATCCAGATCGGCATGCTGCTCCGGTCCAGCCGCTCCCGGACCGGCTCGGACTCGACCCGCGACGGTCTGGCAGCCGGAGCGCGGGGCTCGGGTGACCGCGCCGGCTCGACCCGCACCGGGCGGCGCGGCGTGGCCGCGTCCTTCCCGCCCGTCCTCGCGACCAGCCGTGACTTGATGCCCGCGGAATGCCCCCGGTTCAGCTCCCGCTCGGGGATCAGAGCCGAGAGCGAGGCGGCGACGCGATAGAAGCTGCCCAGCTCTGCGGCGCACTCCGGGCAGCCCGCGGCGTGCGCCACCACTTCCTGGGACAGATCGTCCGGGGCGATGCCGAGGGCGACGGCTTCGATCTCCTCCGCCGCCTGACCGTGCGTCAGCGGAGCCGTCACGGCGTCCCCTCCGTCGCGCTCGCGTCCGGCGCCGCGGGCTCGGCCAGCGCGTCGCGCAGCTTCCGCATCGCCACGCGCAGGCGGGTGCGGGCGGTCTCGGGCGACTGTTTCGTCAAGGTGGCGACGTCCGCCGAACTCATCCCGCGGAAGAACGCCAGCTCCAGGACCGTGCGCTGGTCGGCCGGAACCGAGGCGAGCGCCGCCGCGATCCGCTGCTGCGCGGCACCGGGAATCCCGCCGGAGTGCGCGGCGGCCGCGGCTGGAAGCCCCGTGGTGTCTTCCAGCACGCCGTCGAGCGGACGCTTCCTGCCCCTGAGCCGCTCGGCGACGCGCTGGCGGCAGATCAGCAGTAGCCAGGTGGCGACGTCGGCCAGGGTCGGATCGTAATTTCCAGCCCGCTGCCACACCCGCCAGAACGTCTCCTCCACCGCGTCCTCGGCCTCGGCGACGCCCCCCAGTAGATGGAACGCGTGAGAGTGGAGCGCTTGCGCGTGCCGATCGTACAGCGCGGACAGAGCGACGGGGTCGCCGTGCGCTATGCGCCGCACCAGGGCAAGGTCGTCCGTCGCGCGCGGTTGGTCGGAAGCGATGTCGGCTGGAATCACGTGGACAAATTAGTAGCTTTCAGCTTGATGCACCGCGCCAATCCCGCCTCGTCGCTCTCAACCTTCGCCACAATCGTCGCATAGAATGCCCACTCCACGACTCGCCGCTATCCAGGATCTCGCGACGCGCTCGGTGCTGCTCAACGACCGCGGTGACTCACACCGAATCTCCGACTACTTCGGCGTAAATACGTTCGGCGCGCGCCAGATGCGCGACAAGCTGCCGCAGGAAGTCTACCAGAAGCTGCACGAGTCGATTCGCTGGGGGAAAAAGCTCGACGCTGAAGTGGCGCCGGTGCTCGCGCAGGTGGTGAAGGACTGGGCTATCTCCCGCGGAGCGACGCACTTCACGCACTGGTTCCAGCCGCAGACGGGACTGACCGCGGAGAAGCACGACGCGTTTCTCTCGTTCGATGCCGATCACAATCCGCTCGAGGCATTCTCCGCCGAGCAGCTGATCCAGAGCGAGCCCGACGCGTCGAGCTTTCCCTCCGGCGGCTTGCGCGCGACGTGGGAAGCGCGCGGGTACACGGCGTGGAACCCGGCGTCGCCGGTATTCATCGCGGAGTGGGCCGGCGTGCGCACGCTGTGCGTGCCGTCGGTGTTCATCGGCTACAACGGCGAAGCGCTCGACGAGATGACGCCGCTCCTGCGCAGCTCGGACGCGCTGTCGCAAAAGGCGGTCGAGCTGCTCGAGATACTCGGCGACGACGTGCACCGCGTGTACACCACGCTCGGGCCGGAGCAGGAGTACTTCCTGATCGACCGCACGCAGTTCGCGCTGCGTCCCGACCTGGTGATGGCCGGCCGCACGCTGGTGGGCGCGCCGCCCGCGCGGGGACAGCAGCTCGAGGACCACTACTTCGGCGGCATTCCGGAGCGCGTACAGGCGTGCATCGCCGAGGTCGAGTACGAGCTGTACAAGCTCGGCGTGCCGATCAAGACGCGGCACAACGAGGTCGCGCCCTGCCAGTTCGAGATGGCGCCGGTGTTCGAGGAGACCGACGTCGCGTGCGATCACAACATGCTGGTGATGTCCACGCTGCGCCGCGTCGCGCTGCGGCACGGCCTGCAGGCACTGCTGCACGAGAAGCCGTTCGCCTGGATCAACGGCAGCGGCAAGCACTGCAACTGGTCGATGCAGGTGCGGTCGGACGATCCGCGGCTCGACGGCGCCAACCTGCTGAAGCCGGGCGAGACGCCGCACCAGAACGTGCGCTTCCTCATCTTCCTCGCCGCCGCGCTCCAGGGATTGCACAAGCACGCTGGGCTGCTGCGCGCGGGGATCGCGTCGTCGGGCAACGAGCACCGGCTGGGCGCCAACGAGGCGCCGCCGGCGATCATCTCCGCCTTCATGGGCGAGATGCTCACGCGCGTCATCGACGAGATCAGCACCGGCAAGACCAGCCCGAACGCCGAGCAGGCGATGATCAAGCTCGGGGTCGCGAAGCTGCCCGAGATCCAGCGCGACAACACCGATCGCAACCGCACGTCGCCGTTCGCGTTCACGGGGCAGAAGTTCGAGTTCCGCGCCGTCGGCTCGAGCGCGTCGATCGCGTTCCCGGTGATGATCCTGAACGCCGCGGTCGCGGAGGCGATCGCCGAGTTGACCGGGAAGCTCCGCGCCGAGCTGAAGAAGACCCAGTCGCGGGACGACGCCGTGCTCGCGGTGGTGCGCGAGTCGTTCAAGTGGAGCACGCCGGTGCGGTTCGAGGGAAACAACTACTCCGAGGAGTGGGTAAAGGAGGCGGAGCGGCGCGGATTGCCGAACTTCCGGCGCAGTCCCGACGCGCTCGACCAGCTCGTGACGGACAGCTCGCGCAAGCTGTTCACCGGCCTCGGCGTGCTGACGAACGAGGAGCTGGATTCGCGCTACCACGTCCGGCTCGAGCGGTACTCCAAGGACATCCTCATCGAGCTGGCGGCGCTGCGCGAGGTCGTGGACACGATGATCCTTCCGGCGGCGTTCGCGTACTCGGGCTCGCTGGCGCGCTCGGCCGCGGAGGCCAGGACGGGCGGCGTGGAGGTGATCCCCCAGCTCGAGGCGGCGAACGCGATCGGGCGGATGATCGAGCGCCTGGTGGCGAGCCGGAACGCGCTGTCCGACGCGATCGACGACGCGAACGAGCTGCACGACGACCCGCGGAAGCAGGCCGGCTTCCTCACCTCCGAGGGCGCGCGCTCCATGGCAGCGGTGCGGGAGGTTTGTGACGAGCTCGAGTTAACAGTTGGAGATGAGTACTGGCCGCTGCCTAAATACCGGGAGATGCTGTTCCCGGTGTAACGGCTTGAACTACGCAGCACGCGGCGCTTTTCCCCTTCGGCACAACCGTTGCTGGTTAGTACTCCTTTGAGTGGACGACTCTCGAGGAGGAGCCAATGAAAGCTCAGGACATAATGTCGGCGGATCCCGTGTGCGTGACGCCGCGAACGCCGATGGAGGAAGCCGCCCGGCTGATGAAGGACCACAATGTCGGCGCGCTGCCCGTGGTGACCGAGGAAGGCTCGCGGCAGCTCGTGGGCGTGATCACCGACCGTGACATCGCCATCCGGCACGTCGCCGAGGGACACTCGTCGCCCGACTGTCCGGTGAGCGAAGCGATGAGCGAGAACGTGATGACGTGCCGCTCCGATACCCCCGTCCACGACGTGATGGAGACGATGGGTCGCGAGCAGGTGCGCCGGATTCCGATCGTGGACGAGCGCGGCGCGCTGGTCGGCATGGTGTCGCAGGCGGACGTCGTGCTCGAGGCCAAGGACGACAGAAAGGCCGAGGAGATGGTCGAGAACATCTCGAAGCCGTTCGGAAAGCACTCTCAATAAGACGGCTTTTGGCTATTGGCTGTTGGCTGTTGGCAAAACCAAAAGCCAATAGCCAACAGCAAACAGCGCTTATTTTTGGGGATGCCCCCCGCAACTTTCTCGCGCACGATCCGCGTGGCGCACAGCCCGGACTCGGACGACGCGTTCATGTTCTACGCGCTCGCCGAAGGGTTGATAGACACCGGCGGGATCGAGTACGTGCACGAGCTGCAGGACATCGAGACGCTCAACCAGCGCGCGATGCGCGGCGAGCTCGAGGTCACCGCGGTGTCCATCCATGCGTACGCTCATATCGCGGACCGATACGCTCTCCTGCCGCACGGCTGCTCGATGGGCGACCAGTATGGGCCGCGGCTGGTGGGCAAGCGCGTCTTCACCGCGGAGGAGCTGCGCGGGAAGCGCGTCGCCACGCCGGGGCCGCTGACCACCGCGACGCTGGCGCTGCGGTTGTACCAACCGGAGGTAGAAACCGTACACATGCCCTTCGACCGGGTCGAGGACGCGGTGCTGGCCGGCGAAGTGGACGCCGGAATGATCATTCACGAAGGGCAGCTGACGTACGCCACGCGCGGGCTCAAGCTGAGCGCCGACATGGGTGAATGGTGGTTCCGGGAGACCGGCTTGCCGCTGCCGCTGGGCGGAAACGTCGTGCGCAAGGATCTGGGCGAGGAGCTGATCCGGACCGTCTCGCGCCACCTGCGGGAGAGCATTGCGTACGCGCTGGACCACCGGAGCGGCGCGCTGGACCACGCGATGCAGTACGCGCGCGGTCTGGACCGGGGCACGGCCGACGAGTTCGTCCGGATGTATGTGAACCGGTGGACACTCGATTATGGTGCGACCGGCAGGGAAGCGGTTCAGGTTCTGCTGGATCGCGGGCACGACGCCGGAATCATCGGCCGGCGCGTGGCCGCGGAGTTCGCGGACTAGCCGTACCGCTTGACGCCACGACATGTCTGTTGTATTCGGAAGTGGGAGCGTGGAAGTGACCGAAGTGACGAACGCCGGAGGGGGCACAGGTCGTGCAGGCCAAGTGTGGCTCGCTCCATCGCATTTGACTGTGGTCCAGCAGCTTTACTGATAAGGAGGCGGCATGCCGGGGAGAGATGGACTCGAGCGGGGTTTCAGCTTCGCCGATCGAGACGAAGACAGCGAAGACGTACCCAGCTACGGTGGAGGCGGACGTCCGTCGTACGATGACGACGAGGACGAGGACGGCAGCGGTTGGGCGTTAAACAAGGACCACACCGAGAGTCTGTGGGACAGCGCGGAAGATCATGAGGACGACGACGAGGAGCCGGGCCTCACCCCGGAGGTGACGGAGGATGAGGACGAAGAGGCCGATCTCTTCGCGGTGACCGCCCCGCGCCGCCGCGGCAGGCCGCGCAGCGTGAAGCCGGCGCCTCCGATCGAGCCGAGCATCTTCGAGACGGGCGACGTTACGGGTCTCACCGGCACGCCGTCGACGCCCGGAGCCGCGCAGAACACCGGTGCGGCCACGGGAATCGCCGCGGCAACCGACGCCGCCGGTGGGGCCGGCACCAGTGGAGCCACGGCCACGCGCGCGAACACCGGCGGAGCCGGCAAGACGTCTCGCCCGGCCGCGAAGACGGCGAAGAAGCCGGCCGCGAAGAAGGCCGCTCCCAGGAAGGCGGCCAAGGCCGCCAGGAAGCCGGCGAAGAAAGCCGCCGGCAGGTCGGGTGCGACCAGTGCAAGAAAGAAGTCGGCTCGCGGCGGCTCGAAAGCCTCGGGCGGCAGCCGTGGCGCCAAGTCCAAGCGCGCGGCATCGGCCTCGCGCGGCATGAAGAAATCCGCGGGTCGCGGTGCGAAGAAGCGCGCGGCTGCCCGCAGGCCAGCCGGTCGCAAGACGGCGGGTCGCGCCGGCGCCGGCCGGGCATCGACGGCCGGCGGACGGGGCTCGAAGGCGAGCCGCGGCCGCGCCGCGGGCGGCGGCAGAGCTGCCGGAAGGTCGGCCAGCCAGCGTCGCGCCAAGGGGAGAGCGGCGCGCCGCTGATCCGCTTGCGCCTTGGCGTGGTGCTGGACAGACGCAACGAGGGTGGAGATCCAGGAGAGCGTGTAACGCGGGTGCCCGCTCGCAAGAGCGGGCGCGCTACTAGCTCTCCTGGGGCCTCCACCCTCGTTGCGTCCGCGCGCACAAGGCGTCGTTGAACGCAGCGCCCTCGCACTAGCTTTCGACTGCCATGGAAGAAGACGGCAACGCCAAACTCAAAAAGCTGCTGCTCTCCGGCGGCGCGATCGTCGGGGCCGCGGCGTTGTTCAACGCGTTCGCGCGGCAGGGCGTAGACCGTCTCACGAACCTGATCGGCGGCGAAGAGGGGGGGTTCAGCTGGCGCGGCCGGCGGATCGCGTTCACCAAGCGCGGCAGCGGGCCCCCGCTGCTGCTGGTGCACGGCATCTACCCGGCCGCGTGGTCGTACGAGTGGCGGAACAACGTCGACTATCTCGCTCGCACCAACACCGTCTACACCATCGACCTGCTCGGCTTCGGCCGCTCCGACCGGCCCGCGATCCGCTATTCGGCGCGGCTGTACATCTCGCTCCTGTCCGATTTCGCCGCGCAGGTGATCGGCACACCGTGCGTGCTGATCGCGTCGTCCCTGTCGGCGGCGTACGCGTTCGTGCTCGGCGCGCGCGATCCGCAGCGGTTCCCCGGCCTCGTGATAATCGCACCGTCAGGCCTGGTGCGGCTGACCGAGACCGGCAGCATCGCGCTCGACGCCGGGCGGCTCGCGCTCGACTCGCCGGTGCTCGGCACCGCGGCGTTCAACGCCATGGTCTCGTCGCGCGCGCTGCGCGCGCATCTCCGCAAGAAGTACTCGGACAACACCATCGTGACGCCGGAGCTCGTTGGGGTCGCGCACACGACAACGCACCAGCGCGGGGCGCGGCACGCGCTCGCCGCCGAATTCGCGGGACAGCTCAACATCGACGTCTCGCGCGCGGTGCGCCGGCTCATGCAGCCGACCCTGCTCGTGTGGGGGAGCGACAGCACCGAGGCGCCTCTGGACGAAGCGACGCGCTATCGCTCAATTCAGCCCGCTATCGAGCTGACCGTTTTGTCACCCGCGGGAGACCTGCCGCACGATGAGCGTGCCGAGGACTTTAATGTTATCGTTTCCGCATGGCTGAGTCGCCAGTCGCTCTCCTCCGCGCCCACTCCCGCCACGCTCCCTGGAACGCCCGAGGCCTCGCAGCGCATGTGACCGCGCTGGTGGACGCCGCGGGATTGCGTCCAACCAATGCGTCGGCGCGCGCGGCGCCGACAGCGCGAGCGGTACGGTTTTACGTGGCCGGCGGACTGATGGATCGGCCCGACGGGTCGGGCACCGCGGCGACTTACAACTACCGGCATCTGCTGCAGCTCCTCGCGATCAAGATCCGGCAGCGCGAAGGTCAGAGTCTCGAGTCGATCAAGCAGGAGTTCACCGGCGTCACGGGCGACGCGCTCGAGCGGCGCATCGCTACGTCGCTTGCGCCCGCGCTCGGCGCCGGCACCGCCGAAGCCGTCGCGCACGACGACGATCCGGCACGGTCATGGCGCAGAGTGGATGTCACCGAAGGAGTGGAAATCCACGTCCGGTCGGACGTGTCGGCGGCGAGAGAGAATGCCGTGGTCGCGATGCGGGAAGCGGTTCGTGCCGCGCTCGGCAGAGAGGACGTGCGCGACTAAAACGACCAACAGCAGGGATGGGTGAACGGTTGTTGGTTTGAGTTCTGGTTAACTACGGGTTGTGGGTTGGTGGTCATTGGTGGCGAAGCGACCCGCAACTTTGGCCCTTTCAGGAATTCTGTGTGTGAGGTCATACTCTAGCCATGAGGAGGCTGTATGGCCAAGACACGCAAGAAGGATTTGCCCGCTGTTCCTGCTGCGGGGTTTGACCCGGCGTCGCTCGACGCCCTGATCGGGAATGCGAAGACGGCGGAGGATGTCGAACTGCTCTTCCGCCAGATGAAGAAGGCGCTGATGGAGCGGATCCTTTCCGGCGAGCTGACGCACCACTTGGGCTACGAGCGGGGTGCGGAGAAGCCCGAGGGCGTGAGCAATCACCGGAACGGGACGACGCCCAAGACGGTGCTCACCGAGGAAGGCGCGATCCCGCTGGAGATCCCTCGCGACCGATCGGGGACGTTCTCGCCGCAGCTCGTGCCGAAGAATGCGCGCCGTCTCCCGCGCTTCGACCAGAACGTGCTCTCGCTCTACGCGAGAGGGATGACGGTGCGGGAGATCAGGGAGCACCTGGAGGAGCTCTACCAGGTGGAGGTCTCGCCCGAGTTTATCAGCACGGTCACCGACGAGGTGCTGGAGGAGGTCACGCTCTGGCAGCAGCGGCCGCTCGAGAGCTGCTACCCGGTGGTGATCTTCGACGCTCTCAGGGTAAAGATCCGCGACGAGGGCGTGGTGCGGAACAAGGCCGTGTACCTGGCGCTCGGCATCACGCGCAGCGGCACGAAGGACGTCCTGGGGCTCTGGATCGAGCAGACCGAGGGCGCCCGGTTCTGGCACCGCGTGATGACCGAGCTCAAGGCGCGCGGAGTCGAGGACATCCTGATCGCGCTGATCGATGGGCTCGCTGGTTTTCCCGAAGCGGTGAACGCTGTTTTCCCCCAGACCCAGATCCATGGCTGCGTAGTGCACGTGGTCCGGCGGAGCCTGGCTTTTGTATCCTGGAAGGACAGGAAACGCGTGGCCGCAGAGCTACGGTCGATCTACCGCGCGGAAACCGTACCCGCCGCCAAGGCCGCGCTCGACCGCTTCCGGAAGGGCCCGCTCGGAGAGCAGTATCCGACGATCGCCCCGATCTGGGACCGGCAGTGGGAGTACATCACGCCGGCCTTCGCGTACCCCCCGCAGATACGCCGTGTGCTCACGACGACGAACGCGATCGAGAGCCTGCACAGCCAGCTCCGGAAGATCATCAAGACACGCGGCCACTTCCCGAACGACGAGGCCGCGGCAAAGCTTATCTATCTCGCGCTGCGCAACATCCACAAACGCTGGCATGCATCCAAGGAATGGCATGCAGCAATGACCCACTTCGCCCTGTTATTCCCAGATCGCTTTACCCCTGAACCGCACTTCTAAGCAAAAGCCTCACACACAGAAATTCTGATACCGCCGCAACTTTCGACCGTCAACCGGTCGTTAACCGGTCGTTAACCAGAACCAACACCGACGACCGTTCACCCAACCCTGTTTTTGATCCACTTTCCCGACTATCTCTTGAGCCGTCTGATCGGCGGATCGCCGGTCACCTTCTCCCACCCCGCCGCCGCGCCGCGCTGCGACAGCAGCGTCGCCAGTCCCGCGGTGATCGCCGACGCCAGCGTGAAGCTGAGCGCTTTCCTCCACGGTTCGATCGGCAGCTGCTTTACGTTCGGCGGATCCTCGTGCGTCACCGCGCGCCAGCCGCGGTTGAGCGCCTTCTGCACGATCGCGCCCGCCAGCATCGCCGATCCCGCGGCGACGATCGCCCACAGCATGCTCTCAGGCTTCTGTCTCTTTTTCTTCATCCGTATTCCTCTTCAAGTCCTCACCCTTGTAAGAGGGCAATACCGATGCCGCGCCCTTCTCGATCTCTCTAGGACGCAGCACGCAGCACGCAGCGCAGTTACAGCACGCGCCACAGCTTCTCCGCGCCCCAGCTCAACAGCTTGTCCTTGAGCGGCCAGCCGCGGACTTCCTCCAGCGTCATCTCCTTCGAGTAGTTGAGATCCTCGAAGAAGATGCCCTCCATGCGCTGGCCGAAGCCTTCGTCGAGCACGACGATGTTCGTCTCGTTGTTGAACGAGATGGAGCGGTTGTCGAAATTCATCGACCCGATGGTGGACCAGTAGCTGTCTACCACCATGGTCTTGGCGTGCATCATCGACGGCTGGTACTCGTAGATGCGCACTCCGCCTTCCAGCAGCTCGTCGTACATCGCGCGGCCGGCGTACCACGTGGTCTTGACATCGATCGGCGGGCCAGCCGTGAGCACGCGCACGTCCACGCCGCGCTTCACCGCCGCGATGAGCAGCGCCTTCAGGTTGCCGTCGGGGACGAAGTACGAGTTGGCGATGTACAGCGTTTTGCGCGCACCGGCCAGCGAAACGGAGAGGAACCGCTCGGCCGGGGTGCTCCCCACGCTGGGAATCGTGTGCATCAGCCCGGCGTTGATCTCCCCGCGCTTCGACAGCGCGGGCCACGGAAAGAACATGTCGCCGGTGATCAGCTCGCCCGTGGCTTCCACCCAGCCGGCGGCGAACGCCGCCTGCAGCGACGCGACGGTCGGGCCGCCGAAGCGCACGTTGGTCTCGCGCCACTGCCCTTCGCTGTGTCCGTCGCCCAGCCAGTAATCGGCCAGCCCGAAGCCGCCGGTGTAGCCGATCTCGCCATCCACGACGACGACCCGCGCGTGCGACCGCTGCGTCGCCTGATGCAGCGTATACCACTTGAGTGGACGCAGCCACGCGACCTCGACCCCTGCCTGCCGGAGCCCCTCGATCCACTCTTCCTTCAACTGCCCCGACCCGAACGCGTCGAGCAGCAGCAGCACCCGCACGCCGGCCCGCGCCCGCTCGGAGAGGTAGTGCGCCAGCGTGTCCGCGACGGCGCCCGGCTGCGAGTAGTACATCTGCACCGTGATCGTCCGCTTCGCCGCCGCCAGATCATTCCAGAGAACCGGATACGTCCCTTCGCCGTCGAGCAGGATGTCGACCCAGTTGCCCTCGTCGATGTGCGTCCCGGTGTACAGCTCGATCGACTTGGCGAAGAGAGAGTCGCGCACGTGCGGCGGCCCCTCGTCGTCCCCTTCGGCGATGACATGCTTGACGGTATGGCTGCGCGTGACCGATAGAATTCCTATCAGCGTCAGCGTCAGCACCAGCAGGACCAGGAGAATCGACCCGGCGTATTTGATGAACGTCATTCGGCGTTTCTCCGCTTGCCTGAAGGTCTCAAAGCTTGCTCCCAGTCACGAATCAGAACAGTTTCGGCGGAATGAATGTCGCAGCACGCCGCCGAGCAGCCACCCGGGCGATAGTACTCGACCGATCGCTGGAGGCGTTGCCGTTCTTCCGCCTCAGTGATTCCGCCGACGACTCCGCGATAAGCTACTCACCACCGTCCGGCGGGCGCTGGCGCGTGCTTCCCAGCCCCGGCGACCGCCTGCCCGGCACGTTCGACCAGGACATCTACGTGGAGCTGCTCCGTCGCTATCACGAGTCCGGCTTCCCGGCCGACGGGTGCCTCACATTCACGCTTCATGCCTTTCTTCGCTCGATCGGACGCCGGGTGGACGGACGGACGTACGAGCAGCTGCGGGCCGGCCTCGCCCGACTGCACCGGACTACGGCCGAATCCAACGGCGCGTATTTCGTGGCAGCCGAGGGCAAACCGCTCGACGGCGGCTTCACGCTGCTCACCGCCGTGGCGATCGACCGCAGGCGGCTGACCGATCGCGAGCAGCTCAGCTTCTTCCCCGCCCTCGAGTCGGCCGAGCCCGGCGAGGCCAGGGTCACGCTTTCGCCGCTCATGCGCGCGAACATCGCGGCCGGCCACACGATCACCCTGTCGCCGGCACACTATCTCGCCCTGAGCAGTCCCGTCGCGCGACGGCTGTATCGCCTGCTGGAAGTCGCGCGCGCCGAGGGACACCTTACCTGGCGCTCGTCGCTGGAGAGCCTCGCCGAGCAGCTGCCGCTGGCCCAGCGTTTCCCTTCGCACCTGCAGCGCGTCCTCCAGCCAGCACACGAGATGCTTCTTGCGGCCGGCATCGCGCGCAACGTCCGTGTCAAGCAGGTCAATCGCGAATGGATGGTCGATTACGTCATCGCCGGCAGGGCCGGAACCCCGGCCGCGCCCGGCGGTACTCATTAGGTTAGATGATGACACCCAAACAGAAGAAAATGAGCCGTTTCCGCAGGCACTTCATCGCCGCCGCGCTGGTCCTTCCCCTGATCGCAGGCGCGTTCGTACAGCAAAACCAGAGCTCGCTCGAGAACGCCCGTCTGCTCGAGCAGGTCATGCAGCTCGTGTCCAACCGGTTCGTGGACACGCTGAACGACGCGCAGCTGTACGAGAAGGCGGCGCGCGGACTGGTGCACGAGCTGAACGATCCGTACACCACGCTGCTCTCGCCGCGCGAGCTGTCGAACTTCAACGCGCAGACCGGCGGCCGGTACGGCGGCATCGGGATGGAGATCGCCGAGGTCAACGGGTTCGTGACAGTGCAGAAGGTTTTCCCGCACACTCCGGCCGAGCAGGCCGGCGTGCAGGAAGGCGACCGGATAGTCGTGATCGACACGGTGCAGGCGCGCGGCTGGACCGTCACGCAGGTATCCGACGCGCTCAAGGGCACGCCCGGCACGCGCGTCTCCGTGCAGTTCCAGCGCCCCGGCGTCCCCGAGCCGATCCCCGTCCGGTTCACGCGGGCGATCGTGCACATCCCCGCGGTGCCGTACGCGATAATGCTGGCGAACAGCTACGGCTACATCCCCCTGCTCCAGTTCAACGAGACGGCGACGAAGGAGCTGTCCGAGGCGGTGCAGCGCCTCGTGGGCCAGGGCGCAAAGGGGATCATCCTCGACCTGCGCGGCAACCCCGGCGGCATTCTCGACGAGGCGCTCACGGTCAGCAACCTGTTCCTGCGCGAAGGGCAGGAGATCTCCAGCATGCGCGGCCGCGGCACGGAGCCGCAGACTTTCATCGCGCGCGAGCGGCCGCTGTCGGCGGAGCTGCCGCTGGTGATTCTGCAGAACGGTGGATCGGCCTCCGGCTCGGAGATCGTGGCTGGCGCGCTGCAGGACCACGACCGCGCGCTCATCGTCGGCACGACCTCCTTCGGCAAGGGACTGGTGCAGACGGTGTATCCGCTCAACGGCGGGTACGCGCTGAAGATGACGACCGCGAAGTGGTTCACGCCCAGCGGCAGGTCGATTCAGAAGGAGCGGAAGCTCATGCCGAACGGCGAGTTCGTCGAAGTCGCGCCCGACTCGCTCGAGACCGAGGAGACGCGGCGCAACAAGCCGCAGTTCCGCTCCGACGCCGGCCGCATCGTTTACGGCGGCGGGGCGATCACGCCCGACGTGATCGTGCGTCCCGACACCCTCACATCCGCTGAGCAGCGTCTGGCTACCGCGCTTGCCCCGCAGAGTCAGATTTTCCGCACAACCCTGTACGATTATGCGCGTGAGCTCAAGTCGCAGGTGACGCCCGATTTCGTGTTCCAGCCCGCTTGGAGAGAAGAGCTGTTTCGGCGCCTGACAGCAGCGGGAATCAAGATCGAGAAGGAACTGTACGACGAAGGCGCGAGCGAGATCGACGCCATTCTGAGCGACCGCATAGCCGTCGTGGCATTTGGCGATTCCACCGCAAAACGTCGCTCGGTGGCCGAGGACAGGCCGCTTCTGCGCGCGATCGAGCTGCTCGGCAGGGGCCGCACGCAGCAGGACCTGTTCGCCATAGCGCGGACTCTGGCCGCGGCGCCGAGAGAGTAGCTTTTGGCTATTGGCTATTGGCTGTTGGCTTAGCTAAGAGCCAAGAGCCAACAGCCAATAGCTGCCAGCGCTGTCTGTTGGTCGGGCTTGCGGCGCCGTAAACTTCACCCGTCCCAACCGGAGCGCCCCATTCTCACCACGGCAATCATCCTCGCGGTCCTCGCGGCCCTCGGGCTGTTTACGCTCTCGAAAGGCATCAAGATCATCGGCCAGGCAGAAGTGATGGTCATCGAGCGATTCGGGCGATTCAACCGGGTCGCGCGCTCGGGGTTGAACCTGTTGATTCCGTTCGTCGAGCGCCCCAAGACGCTGGACGTGCGCTTCCTCGAATCCGGACTTGCGGGCAACACCCTCAGGATCTCGTCCACGTCGCGAATCGACCTCCGCGAGCAGGTGCTCAACTTCCCGAGCCAGCCGGTCATCACCAAGGACAACGTCACGATCGACATCGACGCCGTGCTGTACTACCGCGTTGCCGATCCGCAAAAGGCGACGTACTCCGTGCAGAACCTGCCGTACGCGCTCGAGACGCTCACCCGCACGACGCTGCGCAACATCGTCGGCGAGATGGAGCTCGACTCCACGCTGGCGAGCCGCGACGTCATCAACCGGCGCATGCGCGAGGTCATCGAGGAAGCGTCGATCGGCTGGGGCGTCGACGTCACCCGCGTGGAGCTGCAGGCGATCGAGCCGCCGCGCGACATTCAGCAGTCTATGGAGCTGCAGATGCGCGCCGAGCGCGAGCGCCGCGCGGCGGTGACGAACGCGGAAGCGGGGAAGCGCGCGGCGATTCTCGAAGCCGAAGGCGTGCGCGAATCGCAGATCCGCCGCGCGGAAGGCGAGAAGGAAGCGTCGGTGCTGCGGGCGCAGGGTCTCGCGGAAGCGCGGCTGGCCATGGCGAACGCGGAAGCGGAGGCGCTGCAGCGCATCGCCAACTCGCTGCCCGACGGGCAGGCCGCCGTCTATCTGCTCGGCGTCAAGTATCTCGAAGCGCTGCCGTCGCTCGCGCAGGGCAAGGGCTCGACGATCTTTCTCCCGGTCGAAGCGGCGGGCGTCATGGGCGCGCTCGGCGGACTGCGCGAGCTGCTCGTGCGTGGCGGAAGCGGAGGGGATTCAGCCGTTCCTTCGCAGCTCGGCCCGCGACCGGATGCGGGCACATCGCGGGATCGCTGACTTGGCTATCGGGGAGAAGCGCGCTACCCAGATCGCGCGGAGCCATCCTTGCGTGATCTGCGGTGAATTCAGCTTCAAGAAGCTCACCGTCAAACCCGCCAGCGCCTCACATCGCGAGGAGCTGGGCGAGGCGTGGCACGTCACCAGGGTCTGTGGAGTATGCGGAGTACATCAGGAGATCGGCATCGATGCGGAAGGCGACGTAGTGTACGAATGAGCCGCGCGCTGATCGCGTGCGCGCTCGTGCTTGCCGGCGCATGCGCGCCGCCGGCCGGTGTCGTAACCCTACCAGTTCAGATTCTCGACGACCCGTCGGCCACAGCGCCGGCGCTGCATCCGCGCTACCTCTCGGTCGTCGAGCCGCCGAATTTCACCCGGGCCGTCGAGCGCGGCACCAGAACGCGTGCCGGGCAGCCGGGCGCACGCTACTGGCAGCAGTACGCGCGGTATCAGCTCTCCGCCTCACTCGACACCGCTTCAAAGGCGCTCAGCGGCACCGGCACCATCCGTTACTACAACCGCTCCCCCAACGCCCTCCCGCGCCTGGCGCTGCACCTGTACCAGAACCTGTACGCGCCGGCCGCGCAGAGGAACCGGGTCGTGAGCGTGACGGGCGGCGTAACTCTGTCGCGGCTGTCCGCGCGCGGAACGCAGCTCGCGGCGCTCGCATCCAGCGACACTACCAACACCGGCTACAGACTCGACGGAACGATCGCTTGGCTCAATCTCCCAACGCCGCTCGCCGCCGGCGACAGCATCGATCTCGCCGTAGCGTGGTCGTTCCCGATCCCGCCGCTGCCCGGCTCGCCGCGCATGGGACAGGACGCGGAAGTGTTTCATCTCGCGTACTGGTATCCACAGCTCGCCGTGTACGACGACGTGACGGGCTGGCAGACCGACCAGTACATGGGCACGGGCGAGTTCTACATGGGCTACGCCGACTACGACGTGACGGTGCGCGTGCCCGCGGGATTGCTGGTCGTGGCGACAGGCGAGCTGGAGAACGAATCGGAAGTACTCGCGCCCGCGGTGCGCGGCCGGCTCGAGCGGCTCCGCACAGGCAGAGGCGCGGTGGACTCAGGGATCGTGCACATCGTGTCAGAAGGGGAGCGCGGACCGGGGCGCGCGACGGCTACCGGCGGGACCGACCGCACGCTCGCCTGGCGGTTCACCGCGAATCAGGTGCGCGATTTCGCGTGGACCGCGAGCGGCAAGTACGTCTGGGACGCGGCACGAGTAAGCGTCGGCGACGCGGACGGTGACGGCGACGGCGATTTCCCGCTGGTACACGCGCTGTATCGCCCGCAGTACACGCTCTGGCGCGAGACCGCGCGGTACGCCCGGCACTCGATCGACTTTCTGTCGCGCTTCCTCTGGCCGTACCCGTACCCGCACATGACCGTCGTCGAGGGTCTCGCGGTCGGCGGCGGGATGGAGTTCCCGATGACCACGTTCATCACCGGCTCGCCCCGCGATTCGGTGGCGCTGCAGAGCGTGACCATCCACGAGATCGGCCACATGTGGTTCCCGATGGTCGTCGGGTCGGACGAGAAGCGGAACATGTGGCAGGACGAAGGGCTGACGAGCTTCAACGACTGGAACGGATCGGTCGAGTTCTTCCCCGGGATCTCTCCCGCGACGCTGATGGGGACCTCGTATTACCGGACCGCCCGCGCCGGCACCGAGCTCGAGATCATGCGCCACGGCGACCACTACATGCGCGACGCGGCGCGGGGTGTTGCCGCGTACGACAAGCCGATGGTCGCGCTGCACGCGCTCCGCGGCATGCTCGGCGAGGATTTGTTCATGCGCGCGTACCGGGAGTACGGACGCCGGTGGACCAATCGCCACCCGCAGCCGCAGGATCTGTTCAACACCTTCAACGACGTCACTGGCCGTGATCTGTCGTGGTTCTGGCGCACGTGGTTCTACGAGACATGGACGCACGACCAGGCGATCGCCGCGGTACAGCGGTCGGGCGACCGGCTGCTGGTGACGGTCGAGGACCGCGGATCGGCGCCGATGCCGACGAGACTCGTGGTAACCCGGTCGGACGGAACGACCGAACGGGCGGAGATTCCGGTCGAGGTTTGGTTGCGGGGGCAGCCCCGCGCGACCCATACGGTCGAGAATGCGGGGACAGTGACCCGGATCGAAATCGATCCCGAAGGCTTCTTCCCGGACTTGGACAGGTCCAATCAGGCCTGGAGTCCATAGTCCCGGGATGCTGTAAGGGAATCCAAGAGGTGAGAGGCCAGAAGCCAGATAGCCAGATTGTCAGAAGAGGCTATCTCTCTTCTGGCCTCTGTTTTCTGGCTTCTCATTTCTTGGATTCCGCTTCCACCGCCAAGGAACAGCTTCCCCACGGAACAATGCTCCCCAGGTCCGGGTAGCAGCCCTTGCCAGGAACTCCGCCCCGGAACAGCTCCCAGGAACATCTGGTTCCGGCCCTTCCGGGGGCTGTTAGATTACACGAGCAGCGACCTTGGCTCCGTCCCTACGTAGCCAACGAGCGTCGCTTATTGGAGGATTTGAATGCGTAAGCCTCGTCCCGCGACGTACAACCCCGCTCAAGCGCTCAGCCTCATTACTCACGACCGGCACGGCAAGCCGCTGAGCTGTCCTTCCTGCTCCGGATCGATCTCGCGCCATCCCGATCAAGAGCCACCCCCGGCTACCACTCATGTGACGCTGACCTGCAAGGAGTGCGGTCGGGTCGCGCGGTACATCGCCGGAGCCGCGTAACCGCTTACCGCGCATAAAAATTGCCCGATTTTTCCTGGTTGGCGGTACCGCGGCGCAAGCCGCCCGTACGGTAGGGGAGAAGTGCAAGGTAAGGGGGCAAGCAATGGCGGAACGGATCACGGGTACTGTGAAGTGGTTCAACGACGCGAAAGGGTTCGGCTTCATTTCGCGCGAGGGCGGGCCTGACGTGTTCGTGCACTTCAGCGCCATCCAGGGCAGCGGGTTCAAGTCGCTCGCCGAAGGCGACAAGGTCGAGTTCGAGATCGTGCAGGGCCAAAAGGGACCGCAGGCCGCGGACGTGACCAAAGCCGAATAAAATGTTCGCCACGCGCGAAGTCACCCGGTGACGGTGACGAACGCCCCGCGAGGATCGTGGGGCGTTTTGCTTTATTGGAGGTTCCGAGGTGGTGGAAAGGGAATCCAAGTTTGGAGTGTGGCGGTACGGAGTCGGCAGTCAGGAGTTACTGCATACTGCTCACTCCAAACTGCCACACTCCATACTTGGATTCCCTCGGCCGTAGACTCGGAACTTGCCGCCACACGTCACATATTTGACAGGGGCACCTCTCTTGCCCCCCCTCGGGCCTTACTCGACATACGGAGATCTTGAGCAATGGCGGCAATCTGGAAGGGAGCGGTCACCTTCGGCCTCGTGAACATCCCGGTCGAAGTCATGACCGCGGTCCGGGACGATCACATCAGCTTCCGGATGCTGCACGCCGAGGACCTGTCTCCGATCCGGTACGAGCGGGTCTGCCAGGAGGAAGGCGAGCCGGTGCCGTGGAACGAGATCGTCAAAGGGTACGAGTACGAGAAAGGCAAGTTCGTCGTGATGACCGACGACGACTTCAAGGCCGCGGCGGTCGAATCCTCCCGCACGCTCGACATCATTGATTTCGTCAAACAGGAGGAGATCGACCCGCGCTACTTCGAGACGCCGTACTTCCTCGTTCCCGCCAAGGGGGGCGAGAAGGCCTACGCTCTGCTTCGCGCCGCGATGCAGAACGCCGACGCCGTCGGCATCGGCAAGATCATCATTCGCACGAAGCAGCACCTCGCGGGGATCAAGGTCGTCGGTGACGCGCTGGTCATGGAGATCATGCGCTTCTCCAACGAGCTGGTCGATCCGGCCGAGTACACGTTCCCGGAGGCCGACATGGTCCGGCCGCAGGAGCTGCAGATGGCCGAGATGCTCGTCGCCAATCTCACGGAGCAGTTCAGTCCGGACAAATACACGGACGACTACCGCGAAAAGCTGATGAAGGTCATCAAGGACAAGATGAAGGGGAAGAAGATCAAGTACGAGGAGCCGGAGGAGGTAGAGGACACCGGCGTGCTCGATCTCATGTCGCGGCTGCGCGAGAGCCTGGAGCAGGGCGGCGGCGGGAGAGCCGCGAAGCGGGGCGGCGCGAAGGCGAACCGCGCGGAGCGCGAGCCGGCGGCGGCGAAGAAGACGACGCGCTCGAAGAAGCGAAAGACCGCCTAACCGGACTCACACCCAATGGCGCGCAGCAAAGCGCCGCGTAAGCGCGCCGGAGCAACGTCCGGAAAAGAGAAGGCCGCGGCCGGGCAGCTGAAGGAATACCGCCGCAAGCGCGACTTCTCGCGTACGCGCGAGCCGGCGGGTGGAGCCGGGCCCGCGCGCAAGAAGACGTCGGCGCGGAAAGGCCTGCGTTTCGTGATCCAGAAACACGCGGCCCGCAACCTTCACTTCGATCTCCGCCTGGAGCTCGACGGCGTCATGAAGAGCTGGGCCGTGCCGAAAGGGCCCAGCATCGATCCGACGGTGAAGCGGCTCGCGATGCAGGTCGAGGATCATCCCATCGAGTACAACACGTTCGAGGGGACGATACCCGCGGGCCAGTACGGCGGCGGCACGGTGATGCTCTGGGACCGCGGCACGTACACCACGGTCGAGCCCGTCGACGACGAAGAGGAGGCGCTCCGCGAAGGGTACCGCAAGGGCGATTTCAAGATCTACTTTCACGGCGAGCGGTTGCAGGGCTCGTACGTGCTCGTTCGAATGAAAGGTGCCAGGTTCGGCTCATCCGACAAGCCGCAGTGGCTGTTCATCAAGCACCGCGACGAGTTCGCCGGCCGCGAAGACATCGCGGAGACGTACGACAGCTCGGTCGTCAGCGGCCGCACGATGGACGAGATCGCGGCGGACAGGAAGAGCAAGGCGTGGAACAGCAACCGCGGCAACGCGGCCGAAGCGCGCAAGGCCGCGCGCGCGGCCGCGAAGGCCGAAGCGAAGAAGCCTCCTGCCCGGACGGTTGCGCGCAGCGACCCGAAACCGCTCAAGCTCTCGAAAGTGCTCGAGCCGATGTTCGCCAGCGTCGGCAGCGAGATCCCGAAAGGGGACTGGACGTTCGAGCCCAAGTACGACGGCGTGCGCGTGCTCGCGTTCTGTACCGCGAAGGACGCGAGGCTCGTCACCCGCAACGGGCACGACAAGTCGCGGCAGTTTCCCGAGATCGCCGAGGCGCTCCGCAAGCTCGCGTCTTCCGCGCGGCGCGACTTTGTGCTCGACGGCGAGGTCGTCGCGCTCAAGCAGGGAGAGCCCGTGCGCTTTCAGGAGCTGCAGGGCCGCATGCACGTGACCGATGACAAGGCGATCGCGGTCCACCGGGAGGGATCGCCCGTCGGGATCTGCCTGTTCGACATTCTGGTCGACGGGAAGGACGTGCTCGTCCGCGAGCCGTGGAGCGAGCGGCGCGCGCGCCTCGAGAAGCGGATCGCCTCGCGCACGTCGAGCGTGATCCGGCTCGGCGAGACCAGCGACGACGGCGAGAAGCTGCTCGCGCAGGCGAAGCAGCAGGGTTGGGAAGGGATCATAGCCAAGCGCACCGGCGCCGCGTACGAGCCGGGCGTCCGCTCGCGCGCGTGGCTCAAGCTCAAGATCGAGTTCCGGCAGGAGTTTGCCGTCGGCGGTTACACCGAGCCGCGCAACAGCCGCTCGCACATCGGCGCGATCCTGCTCGGCTACTACGACGGCGACGACTTCGTGTACGCCGGACACACCGGCGGCGGCTTCACCGATCAGGGGCTGGCGGACATGTACAAGCTGCTCGCGCCGCTCGAGCGGGACACGCCGCCGTTCAGCACGCGGCCTAAGACGAACGAGAAGCCGCACTGGGTAAAGCCGAAGATCGTAGTCGAAGTGAAGTTCAGCGAATGGACCGCCGACGGAAAGCTCCGCCAGCC